>NZ_JBEXNE010000022.1:0-140034 GCF_040610915.1 Streptomyces sp. NPDC003300
CCAGTGAATGTCTCCACCCACAATGGCTCAGCCCGCAACACCCCACCCATACAGAAGGAATGCCCCATCACGGACGTTCTGCAACAACCTTTAGGCCGTGTTTTAGAAGTCGGTGGCCTGTCTGGTTGGCCGTCCGGGGAAGTCGCGGGCGGCCATCCAGATGGTGAGGTCGCGGGCGATGTCGTTGATGCTGTTCGCCGTGGTGACCTCGTGCTCGTTGCGGGTGGTGTCGCGGCGGACGATCTCGTAGCCGCCTTCGTCCAGGACGGCCACGGAGGCGAACCAGACGGGGTCGTCCTCGTCGGGCTGGACGACCAGGAAGGTGTTGTCGGAGTCGTTGAGGTCGCTGAGCATCATGAATAGCGCGTCCTCGGAGGGGTCGTCGATGCGGTCGCCGTTCTCGCTGTCGGCGCCGTAGTGCTGAGCCCCCATCGTTGTCTCTCCCTCGCCCGGTTCACCTTGGCCGTGGTCAGCATGGCACGTGGAACCGACAGTTCAGGGGTCACAGCCATTCGCTGATCGCGGCGATCAGGACGGTGGCTTCGAAGCGGACGGCGAGGTTGTCGAACCGGGTGGCGACCGCCCGGTTGCGCTTGAGCCGGTTGATCCCGCACTCGACCGCGTGCCGGGCCTTGTCGTCCTCGCGGCCGAAGGCCGGAGGCTGCCCGCGGGCCCTCCCGCGCCGTTTGCGGTTGGCGACCTGGTCGGCCGGCTCCGGGATGGTGCAGCGGATCCCACGCTTTCGCAGGTAGGCCCGATTGGCGCGGGAGGAGTACGCCTTGTCACCCCGCACCCGCAGAGGTGGGACACGGGGACGGCCCGGCCCGGCGCGGGGTACTCGGATTCCGTCCAGGACGGCGGCGAACTGAGGACTGTCACCATGCTGTCCGGCGGTGACCAGCAAAGACAGCGGCCGTTGGCCTTGCTCGCAGGCCAGATGGATCCTGGTGGTGAAGCCGCCCCGGGACCGGCCCAGACCGTGGTCGTCGGGCTCCGTGCGGGTTCCGCCGGGCGGTTTCTTCTGAGCATGTCCGTCCCGGCGGGCGCCTGCGGCGTGGTGATGGGCCCGGCAGATTGTGGAGTCGACGTTGACCTCCCACGTGATCAGACCTGCCGCATCCGCCCGAGCCTGCAGTACAACGGCTTCAGCACCGCGCACTGCTCGTCAGAAAGATCCCCTCGCCCCACACCGTGATCATCACGGCATGGGACGACGAACGGAGCCGACTTTCAAAACACGCCCCAGGGGGTCGAGCGGAGTTTTGCGTGGCTGCACGGCGTCCGACGTCTGCGCATCCGAGGGGAACGGCGAGCCGACATCCGCGAAGCGTTCCTCAAACTCGCCTGCTGCCTCATCACCCACCGATAACTCGGCTCGTTGTGTTAGCCGTTGTTAGCCGATGTAAGTGACGCCCCATACAGGACGTCGCCCGTGTCGCCGATAGATGTGCGCCGTACTCGACCTGCTGAGCCGCGAAGAGGTCATCACGCAAGTGCATTCCGGATACATCTTGATCCATTGGAGCAGCCAGCCTGACAACCGATGATCATTTCCGGAGGTGTATCCACCACCGCGCAAGCGGCGCCGGTCCAGCCAGCAGCGCTCAGCCCGACCGCGTGCAACGGCCAGACAGCGGGGCACATCGTTAAGTGGTACGCGCCTCACGTGCCGTACGCACTTGTACCGCTTCGGTGTGGAAGCAGCACCTGGGGTTTCAACCACATTCATTCCAAGCACTGGTCCGCCCACGTCGACGAGGATATTGCCAACACGTTGGCATACTTCACCTCTACTGTCCCGCAAGGGTGGAATTCCATAGCGTTCATCCTCCGTGACCTGGCCCCCTGCGAAGGTCAGTTCCGGGTTGTGGTCCAGTTCAACAGCTACGGGTCCACCGGCATCAAGGGGATCATCACCGCCTACCATGAGAACTCGATAACGCTCCCTCGCGGTGAAGTCCAGCCGGCGTGCTGACAACTCGGCATCTGCGGAAAACCGCCGGACCGCAGTTCGAAGAAGGTACAGTGGCGGCATGGTAGGCGAAGAATTCCCACCCGCCGAGACAACGCGGCTCGTCGCGGAGAAGATGAAAGGTCTAACCGGCCATTCCCCACAGGCAGGCGCCCTCCGCATCATCGACGCGCAGGGCACGGGGACGAGGTGGCCGATCCGCGTCCGGGGGACGGTGGAATCAGATCAATGGCAGTCAGCCCGGACCTGGGAGACGGAGTTCCTCCCGGAGGACACGCTCGCCGGGGAGTCCGCGGAGGGGAACGCCTCCGCCCTCGCGGACTGTTTCCTCATCCTCGTCATCGAAGACCTGGCAGTGGGACCTGTTCCCGGCATCCAGGAGATCCTTCAGCCCTGATCCGCAACCCTCCGCCACAGGCGCGTGGAGGGGACGGCCCACGCGCCAAGTCCGCGGCTGCGCGTTCCTGCTCCCCCGATTCGTTCGGTGTGGACGACCTGGGTGACCGCCTGCACCGTGCATGGCCCGATTTCAGGCAGGGATGTTGCGGTCGGAGACGATGCCTGCGATGGCTCGGTAGGTGTCGGGGAGGCGGTCACGACGATGGGTCCAGCGCTGGAGCTGCTTCCAGCGTTTGTGATCGGCGAGGGCGCGTCCGACGGTGATTCGGTCGGACGCGTGGCCGTGGCGGTCTCGTTCCCACTGTTCCGCTCTGCCGGGTAGTGCCCACGGGCAGGGTTTTCTCGGAGGGGTGATCGCTTGCCCACGGTGGTCGCGGCTCAGGCCCAGGCAAGCTGCTTCTTCTTGCCCGAGACGAACGCGCGCCGTCCGCCGCGGCCGACCGGTGGCCGGCGGACCTGAACCTCGGTGGCGTCCAAACGCAGCTCGACGCCCTCGGCCCGGCCGTAGGCAAACACATCCGTCAGCGTCCGAAGCCGCAGGCCGGGGCGGTCGGGAACTGCGCACCCCCGCTCCGCCAGGAGCGTGCGCATCTCTCCGATCGCCCGGGTAACGGTGGACCGGTCGACGCCGAACAGCAGCCCCAGCGCCGAGTGCGGCAGGTCGTGCCGCGGATGGATCAGCGTCGCCACCAGCCGGCCGTGTTCATGTCCGAGGAATCCCCGTACGAGTAATCACGTTCGGAGCGTCGTCCGGCGTCGGTAAGAGGAGTGACCACCCGGCCGGGCAGGAGAAGGAAGGCCAACGGATGTCAGGCGGCGCCGTTCCAAAGCCTGCCGCTCAGCCGAGCTGGTAGTCGAACCAGATACGGTGCGTGCCGTCAGCCTCCACAGCCATCCCGCCAGCGCCAACGATCCCCGCCAACTCGCCGGTGCCGCTTGAGGGCACGATGGTGAAGAACTCCGCAGTGCGGTCGTTGCCAGACGTTGTCGCCGAGTGCGCGAAGTTGAAGGAACCCTGCCGACCGTGCAGCGATCCGTCGAACGACTCCATGGCAATGTATGTGCCCACGCCGGTCGTCTGGTCGAACGCGGAAGTGAACAAGGTCGCCGAGCGGCCGGTTGCCTCCCCCTCGTAGTGCTTCTCCATGGTCGCGACACCGACCGGCAGCGCCGTGGATACGGCTGGCCCGGGCTTCAGCTCGGTAGGGACGAACGCTTTGACGGTGAAGGTTGCCGTAGCTCTCATGCGTCGACCGTACCGAGGGGGTCTGACAATCAAGCAGCACCTGAGGCAACCCCAGCCCCCAAGGAGACTTTAAAAAAACAAGCTAAATGCCTGTTTCGGAACCTCAATCATCAAGGGGAGGCCATGGCAGTTCATCGGCTACCGATACTCGAAGGTGGCTTGACCCTGTCGGTTACTGGCCCGGGTGGCTGTCGCATGCCTGCCTGTCCCTTTACTGTGTCCGTGCCGTAAGTCCCCGAGACAAGGAGACAACCCCATGGTCGCGTCAGCGTTACGTCAGCAGTTCGAACCGACCCTGCGCAAGGACCGTCGTCCCCGGCGGTTGGCGCGGCGTGCCATCCTCGGAAGCTCTCTCACCGCCGTATTCACGGCGGTAATGCTCACCGTCACCCAGTCCGCCGCCTATGCCGGCGGCCCCTACCTCTGGGCGAACGACGGCAACATAGGTCAGCGCATGACCGTGTGCGCTCAGACCCTCGATGTCCGTAGCTCCTACGGTGGCACGCCGTTCAACCATCTCACCTACGGACAAACATTCACCGTGCACCAGAACTATGCGGAGTTCGGCAGCGAGTACGTGCGGGGCTTCGCCTGGGGCAACGTGAACGCGGAGGGTTTCGTGCAGAACGGCTGGTTCTGCTTTTAGACGTGAGCCCTCGGTTCCTCCGTATCAGGCAAGACCCTGGGCCAAGGCGCCCCTGGAGAACATGAGAACGATCAAGGTTCCGAGCGTTTTCGGTGGGTCCGGGGCGGAGACGCTGATCAGCGTCGCGGCTCCGCTCCCTCCCATCACACCAGCCTCAGAGGTTCCGTTCGGGGAACGGCCGCCGTGACCGTTCCCCGCGGGGGCCCGCACCCAGGTGGCATGTCGACCAACCTGTGGGTGCGGGCCCGTATCAGTTCAAGACGTTGGCGGCCATCGGGCGTGTCCGTCAGTGCCAGGCTGAGCATTTCTGACCGGATGCGGGACCATTCTCCGTGCATGCCCTGATCCACACGGGATGGCTGTAGTGGAATTCGCCGGTGACGAAGTGCACCGATGTCCCCGCACCCTTGCGAGCACAGTAGTTGTAGGCCGAGTTGGAGGCCTTGATGATCTCTCCGCAGCCGCTGTGCCTGTCGGCCTTGGTGTCGTAGACCTGGCCAGCCACCTTGGCCGTACTCCCGCTCCAGCAGATGGATGCAGCGATCTTCGCCCCGGTGGTCGAGGCGGTGGCGTCACGACACTTCCAGGACTGCGGGGCCGACTGCGCTGGCGCCGCCAGACCTAAGCCGACCAACCCCGCAAGCGCGACGGTGGCCGTGATCGTGGTGATGTGCCTGCGTACCTTCACGTAACCCGTTCCTCTCAAAACGTGGGGCTCAACGTCCGCCCGTAGCCCCTTCAAACACCGTTGCCCAACCCGAAGAGAAGGAGCGAGAAGAATCCCGGCCAACCTGGGTGCAATGGGATGTGGGATGTTCACGGCGCGAGGGAGGGGCGGTCATGCAGTAACGCAGTTCCTGCCGACTTCTGCGATCGCCTGACCGCCCGTGCGGACGCGCTGTTCGAGCTGGCCGACGCCGTGCTCTGCACGGACGGACCGGTGTGGTCGCTGGTCGACCTGGCGCTGGCGCCCGAGCACCGCCGTGGGCACGGTTCCCTGTACGCCGGCCTGAACCGCGGCGGGATGGATGCCGCCCGGCTGCGGCGGGTCCTGGCCGGGGTGCCGCTGCCGAGGGCGGCGGACGGCCGGCTGGTGTTGGCGGTGGACGTCTCGCCGTGGCTTCGGCCGGACGCCGGGACCGTGCCGAACCGCTCGTTCCGGGTTGCCGGTCGCGGTCTTGTTGCCGGACCCGATCGGACCGGGTGATGCGCCGCCCGGCGCCCTCGGGCGAAGAGTTCCTCCGGTCCAGCCCGAAGGGCGGCCGGCCGCCCAAGCACGGCGGGGAGTTCGTCTCCGGCGACCCCGCCACCTGGGGCCCCGCGCAAGCCGTCACGGTCACCGACCCCCGCCTCTACTGGAGGGCCACCGCTCAGCAGGGGACCGCCTGCACCCCAGGCTGGCCCAGCGGGCCGCGTGGCTGGACCACGACGACCCGCTGCCCGTCATCGAGGGCACCGTCATCCGCCTGGCCGTCGAGCACCTGCCGTCCGGCGGGGTGAACAAGCCGGTCTGGCTGTGGTGGTCACGCACCGGCGCCACCGACGCCGACGTCGCACGCCGCTAACGGCGACCTCGACCACACCGTCGATGCGGGGATCGCCGACGGCGCCCGCCGCCCGACGGTCAAGAACCGCCTCGGCGTTCTCGTCCGGGCCACCGCTGCCGCCCGCGCATGGTCGGTCTGTTGTTGACAGCGCCGACTTTTTAACAGTCCCGATCTGGCAGACCCCGTATTCGGCAAGGTCGCCGCACCAAGCTGGGAGGAGTCCGCAGCACGTACCGGCCGGGACGCGCCGGTACGGTCCGAGCCGGCATCGTCACTTTCCTTGACGGGCCCGCGGAGCTGCCGAGCCTACGGATTCCGTCCCTGGCACCCGTCATCGGATCAGCACGGATCCCGGCCAGGAGACCGCAGCCATCTGTCAGGACACAACGCCAAGGACGTGAGTGTGACGAGTGCGCAGATACCGGCCGATGCCACCATGGCAGCTGAACCGGCCCTCACCGTACCGACGGCTTTCGAGCGGCAGGCGCGGGTGGCGCCGGACGCTGTCGCGGTGGCCGGGGACGACGGCGAGCTAACCTACGCACAACTGGACGCGCGCGCCGACCGCCTCGCCGCGCTACTTGCCGCGCACGGCGTCCGGGTCGGCGACATCGTCGCCTTCGCCCTCCCACGCTCGGCCGACTACGCCGTCACAGTGCTGGCGATCCTCAAGGCCGGAGCTGCGTACCTCCCGCTCGACGCAGCCTATCCGGAGGACCGGATCGCCCTGATGCTCAACGACGCGAAACCCGCCGCGCTGGTCACCCGACGGGGGATCGCCGCTCGCCTCGGTACCGACACGACGGCCGGCCGGGCCGCATGGATCGTCCTGGACGACCCGGCGTTCCTGCGCTCCCTCACCGGGACGCGCCGGGGCCGTACGGAGGACGGGCGCGGGCCTATGAGCGGCAGCGGTGACGACTCGGCATATGTGATGTACACCTCCGGCTCCACCGGGCGCCCCAAGGGGGTGATCACCACACACGCCAACATCCTCGCGCTCGCCTCCGACCGCCTTTTCAGCACTCCCGCGCACCGCGCGGTGCTCGTGCACTCCCCGCAAACCTTCGACGCCGCGACTTACGAACTGTGGGTGCCGCTGCTGAACGGCGGCCGGGCCATAATGATGGCGGACGCCCTCGACTCCGACCGGCTGGGCGCCGTCGTCACCGCGAGCGGCGCTTCGGCCGTCTTCCTCACCACGGCGCTGTTCAACGTCATCACCGGCTTCGCCCCGGCGGCCCTCGCAGGTCTGGACGAGGTACTGACGGGCGGCGAGACCTGTTCACCGCAGGCCATGCGGGCTTTCCTTCGCGCCGCTCCGCACACCGTGCTGCGTCATGTGTACGGCCCGACCGAGACCACCACCTTCGCCACCCAGCAGCGAGTTACCACAGCGGACGCGGCCGGTCCGTCCATCCCGATCGGCGGCCCGCTCGACACGGAGCGGCTCTTCGTGCTTGACACCCGGTTACGGCCGGTGGCGGCCGGAGAGGTCGGCGAGCTCTTCATCGCCGGGGCGGGAGTCGCCCGCGGGTACCTGCGCCGACCGGAGACCACGGCCGAGCGCTTCGTGGCCTGTCCCTTCGGCGCGCCGGGCGAGCGGATGTACCGCACCGGCGACCTCGTACGCTCGCTGCCGGAGAGCGTCGTGGACTTCATAGGCCGCGCCGACGCCCAAGTCAAAGTGCGCGGGCACCGCATCGAGCCCGGCGAGGTCGAGGCCGCCCTGCTGGGCAGGCCGGAGGTGGCGCAGGCGGCCGTGGTCGTCCATCAGACAGGCCCCGACGACAAACGGCTGGTGGCGTACGTACGTCCGCGCGGCGCCCTGGAGAGCGCCGGGATCCGGGCCTCCCTGCGCCGTACACTGCCGCCCCACCTGGTGCCGGACGCCGTCATCCCGTTGGACGCGCTGCCCCTCAACGCCCACGGCAAGGTGGACCGCGCCCTCCTCGCGGACCGCCCGCTGCCGGACGGGCCGACGAACGCCGCAGCCGGGGACGACGAGCCACGGAACCGGGTCGCCGCGTTGTGGAGCGCGCTGGGGCTGCCCCCGGTGGAGCAGGGCGCCGCCTTCCTCGACGCGGGCGCCAACTCTCTCCAGATCACCCGGTTCACCTACTTGCTGCGCCGCGAGTTCAGCGTCGGCCTCCCGATCCGCACCGTCTTTGATGCCGGCTCGCTCGGCGCGGTCGCCGACCTGGTCAGCGCGGCCCGCCGCGGGGATCCCGGAAGCGGACCGAGGCCGCCGGAAGCGGGCCCGCGCCGCATGGAGCGGCGCCCTGACCCGCTTCCGCTGTCCCCCGGCCAGGCCCGGCTCTGGCACCTCAACCAGCTCGACCCCGGCCCCGCCTACCACGTGCCGCTGCTCATTCCGGTGGACGGCCCGGTGGAGCCGGACGGCCTGCGGGCGGCGCTGAGCGCCTTGGTCGAGCGACATGAGAGCCTGCGCACTATCTTCCCGGTGCTGGACGGGAGCCCGTCCAGCACGTCCTGGCGCCCGGCGACTGCCCGTTGGCGCTACGGACGCAGCGCGTCGAGCCGGACGGGATCGACGTCGCGGTGCGGGAGGCAGTGGCCGAGCCGTTCGACCTCACCGGTCAAGCGCCTCTACGGGCGTGGCTGTTGCGCGGCCGGTCCGACCTCGCCGGGTCGGTCCTGGTGCTGGTCGTGCATCACATCGCGTGCGACGGTTGGTCCGTGGGGCCGCTGGCCAGGGATCTGGCGGCCGCCTACCGGGCCGTTCTTGCCGGGCGGGCCGAGGCACCGCGCGAAGCACCCGCGCAGTACGCCGACTTCACCGTCTGGCAGGACCGGGCCTTCGGGGCCGGCGCCGACTCCGCCGGGCCCGCCGCCGACCAGCTCGCCTTCTGGGAGAAGACGCTGGCGGATCTGCCCGCCGAACTCCCGGGGCTGTACGACCGCCCCAGGACGCCGGGCGCGCGAATGGGCGGCGGCAGCGGCTCGGTAGGCGCCTTCTGGCCCGCCGCCCTGCACCGAGAGCTGGTCGCGCTGGCACGCGGCAACGGGGCGACGCTGTTCATGGTGCTCCAGGCCGGGGTGGCCGCAGTGCTGGCCGAGTCGGCCGCAGCCACAGACCTCCCGCTGGGCACGGTGACGGCCGGCCGGAGCGACCCTCGGTGGGAGGAGGCGATCGGCTTCTTCGTCAACTCCCTCACATTACGCACCGACACATCAGGCGACCCCTCCTTCGCCGGACTCCTGGACCGCGTCCGGAGCACGGTGCTGGCTGCGTTCGAGCACCAGGACGTCCCCTTTGAACGGGTCGTGGAACGGCTCAACCCGCCGCGGAGTCTCGGCCGCAACCCGTTGTTCCAGACAGTCGTCGTGCTCCAGAACATCCCCTGGCCGACCGTCGATCTGGGCGTCCGTCCGGCCCACGTCATTGTGCCCCACAACGGCGCCGTGAAGTTCGACCTGCTGCTGGAGTTCTGGGAGCGGCGCGACCCCGCCGGCGAACTGTTCGGCCTCACCTGCGACGCCGAGTACGACCCGAGGCTGTACGACAGGGGCACGGTCGTCGGGGTCCTCGGCCGGCTCAGGCGCTTCCTCACCGCCGCCGCGGGTGACCCGGGACTATCGCTCAGCCGGCTCCTGGCCGCGTCCTTCGCGACGCCCACCGCCCACCCGGCCCGAACGGAAAGGAACCCCGCTCCATGACCACCACCCCGCCGTTGTCACACCTCTTCGAACGCCAGGCCGCCGCGCACAACAATGAGGCCGCGATCGGCGGCGCCCACGGCGCGCTGACGTACGGGCAGTTGAACGCCCGCGCAAACCGACTGGCCCGCCTTCTGGTGGACCGGCACGTCGGCCCCGGTACGACCGCCGCCCTGCTGCTGCCGCGCTCGACGGACCAGATCGTCGCCGTCCTGGCAGTGGTGAAGGCTGGCGGGGCCTATCTGCCGCTCGATCCGGGCCATCCGCCAGCGCGACTGGCGCAGATGGCGGCGGACACGGCCCCGGCGCTCACCCTCACCGAGAGCCGCCTGCTCGACCGGCTGCCTGACGGCCTCGCCGCAAACGTGCTGCTCTTGGACGCCCCGCAGACGGCGAGGGAACTGGCTGCGGCCGCCCCCGACGACCTGGGCGACGCCGAGCGCACCCGCCCGCCGGCCGCGAGTGACCTGGCATATGTGATGTTCACGTCCGGTTCCAGCGGCACCCCCAAGGGGGTGATGGTCACCCAGGCCAACGTCGCTGCGCTGGTCCTGGACCCCCGCTTGCGCAGTGCCGCGCACAGCCGGGTGCTGGTCCACTCATCGTACGGGTTCGACGCCTCGACGTACGAGCTGTGGGCGCCGCTGCTCAGCGGCCACCAGGCGGTGCTGGCACCGGACGGACCACTCGACATCGCCGGGCTGGCCCACTGCATCGCGAAGTACCGCATCACCTCGCTGCTGCTCACCGCAAGCCTGCTGCAACTGGTTGCCCAAGAGGATCCGGGCTGCCTGGCAGGCGTCCGGGAGCTGTGGACCGGCGGGGAGGCGGTACCGGCCGCCGCGGTGCGCGAGGTGCTGGCGCACTGCCCCGATCTCACCGTCGTGGACGCCTATGGCCCCACCGAGACCACCGTAGCGGCCACCAGCCACCGGCTCCGGCTCCAGGGCGATGTGCGGGACCCGGTGCCGATCGGCCGCCCGCTCGGAGGCAGCCGGGTGTCCGTGCTCGACGCGCGTCTGCGCGAAGTGCCGGACGAAACCGTCGGCGAGCTGTACATCTCAGGGGAGGGCGTCGGGGACGGATACGTCGCCAGGCCGGTGCTGACGGCCGCCCGCTTCGTCGCCTGCCCGTTCGGGCTCCCCGGCGAGCGGATGTACCGCACCGGCGACCTCGGCTTCCGGTCGGCGGACGGCAACCTGGTCTTCGCCGGGCGCAACGACGATCAGGTGAAAGTTCGCGGGCGCCGCATCGAACCGGGCGAGGTGGAGGCCGCGCTGACCCGCCATCCCCAGGTGGGCCGGACCGCCGTCGTCGTCCACGGGGACTCACCCGCCGACAAGCGCCTCGTCGGCTACTTCACCGTCGACGGCACTGGCCCCTCCGCCGAGTCCGTCCGCGGATACCTGGCCGCCGAGCTGCCCCCGCACCTCGTGCCCGACGTACTGGTCCGGCTGGACCGGCTCCCGCTCACCACCAGCGGGAAGACCGACCGGGCCGCTCTCGCCGCCAGGCCCCTCACTCCTGCCGCGGCCTCGCCCGCTGCGGCGCCGCAGGACGACACCGGCGAACAGGTGCAGCTCTGTGGGCGCGATCCTTGGGCGGCCGCCGAGCCGGACCGCGTGACGACTTCTTCGCGCACGGCGGCACTTCGCTCCAGGCCACCCGGCTGGTCGCCCGCACGGTCAAGGCGTTCGGACTGCGCCCCGAGGACAGCCGCGCCGTACTCCAGGCGCTGCTGGCCAACCCGACCCCTGACGCACTGACCGCGGCCGTGCGCACCGCCCGCGCCGCGCCCTCCGTACCGGCCCGGCGGCGCATCCTCCCCGACTTCGCCGCCGAGTCGGACCCGGGCACCGCTCTCGACTTCGCCGCGACGCTGGCGTCCCGCGCGAGCGGCCCCCGCCAGGCACTGCTGACCGGGGCGACCGGCTTCCTCGGCGCCCACCTGATCGCCGCCCTCCTGGCGGACACGGATCTGACGGTGCACTGCCTGGTGCGGGCCGCGGACGACGCACAGGCACTGCTGCGGGTCAGGTCGGCCTTGCGGGGCAACGGCCTGGAAGTCGCGGACCGGGACGCCTCGCGGATCGTCGCCGTCGCCGGGGATCTGGCCGCCGACCGCCTGGGTCTCACCCCGGAGCGCTACCGGTGGCTCGCCGAGGAGACGGACCTCGTCTACCACAACGGCGCACAAGTGAACTTCCTCTACCCTTACTCCGCCCTCTCCCCGGTGAACGTCGGCGGCACGAGGGAGGTCGTCCGGTTCGCCGCCGTCGGCCGGACGAAGTCCGTCCACTATGTCTCCACCCAGGCGGTCTTCTCGGCCGCCGGCCTGTCCGGTGTCCGGGGCGTCCACGAGGGCAGCATCCCTGTCCACCCCGAGCACCTCTTCATGGGGTACCCCGAGACCAAGTGGGTGGCCGAGGAGCTGATCCGAAAGGCCGGAGCCCTCGGGTTGCCCTTCGCCATCTACCGGCCGCACGACGTCACCGGCCACTCCCGAACGGGGGCGTGGAAGACCGACGGCTTCCTGTGCAGCCTCATTAAGTCTTTCACCGATGTCGGAGCCGCCCCCGACATACGGCTGCCGATGGACTTCACCCCGGTGGACACTGTTGCCCGCGCCATCGTCCGGCTCTCGCTGGACCGTCCGGCCAACGGCTCTGCTTACCACCTCAACAGCCCGCGCTACGCCCTGCTGGAAGACCTCATCGAGCACCTCAACCAAGCCGGCCACAGCGTCGACACCGTCCCGTGGAAGATATGGGTGGACCGTCTGGCCGCGCACGCCGCGCGGGACGCCGAGTCCCAGATAGCGCCGTTCCTGCCGCTGTTCACCGAACGCCTGGAGCAGTCCGGCACCAGCGTCCTCGAGCTCTACCTTGAGGACCGGATGCCAGCGCTGTCCTGCACGCGGACCTGGGACACCGTCAGGGCGCTGACCGGCCAGGCGTGCCCCACCACCGACGAACTGCTCCCGAAATACGTCCGGGAGCTCACCCGCAGCGGATTCCTCGCCCGTCGCGCCTAAGGACGACTGATCAGGAGACAGCGATGACCGACAGCCCCTTCGACGACCAGGACGGCACGTTCCACGTGCTGCTCAACGAACAGGGCCGGTACTCCCTGTGGCCGGCCTTCGCCGAGATCCCGGACGGCTGGTCCGCGGTGGTCCGCTCCGCGCGCCGCCAGGAGTGCACGGCCTACATTGCCGCGCACTGGACCGACATGGGCCACCTCCCGGCCGGCTGACCCCGGCGCGCAGGGCCGGGTCAACCGCGGGCCGCCCTCCCCGGGGACTCCGCGCTGCGGCACGGAACCCCGGCCACCTCCTCCGTCCTCCAGCAAGGAAAAGACGTGACGACATGATGTCAAGTCAGTTCGATGCCCTGGCCCAGCTCTACGAGGACTTCTCGGCCCTACCCTTCCGCCAGCACCTGGAGTTCCCCACAGTCCTGGGGGCAGTCGGCACGGTGAACGCCGAGCGGAAGGTCCTGGACCTCGGCTGCGGCAGCGGGGTGTACAGCCGCATGCTGGCCGGACGCGGCGCGTTCGCGGTGACCGGGCTGGACGAGTCGGCAGGGATGATCGGCTACGCCCGGCGCCGCGAGGAGGCCGAGCGGCTCGGTATCCGCTACGTCGCCGGTCCGCTGCCCGCCGAACTGCACGGCACGTTCGACCTGGTGCTGGCCGTCTACGTGCTGCCGTACGCGAGCAGTTATCCGGAACTGGTGGACCTGTTCCGGACCGCGGCCGGAGCGCTGCGCACGGGAGGGGAGTTAGTGACGCTCCCGATCCATCCAGACCTTCCCGCCGACCCCGACTACTACTCCCGCTACGGCTTCCGGCTGAACCCCCTCCACGGGCGCGAGGACGGCGGCGAGGTCGACCTGCACATCCTCTTCGGCTCCTACGACACCCATGTCACCGCGCACTACTGGAGCGCACCAACCCTGGAAAAGGCTCTCGCCGAGACCGGATTCGGTCCCTCCCAGTGGCACAGGCACCGGCTGTCGGACGCGGCCGCGGCTGGCCCCGACACGTTCTGGCGCCCCTATCTGGACGCCCCGCACGCGGGGCTGCTCACCGCCAAGCAACTGACGGGAAGGAGTTGACGACCGGCGAGGCCAGCCGGGAACGCTGCTGATCTCTTCGGCCGACAACGACGCCAGGAGTTTGACAGCCTGCTTCGGGCGAGAGCACGCTCCCAGAGCGAGCGCCATAGCGACGGGTTCCCTCCACCCGCGGTCGCAGGGCGTTCCCGCCGTTCGCCGAGGAGCCGTCATGGCAAAACTGAACGTGCCGAATTCGCAGTTACGGGCGCTGCTGGCCGAGGCCGGGTGGACGGGTGAGCAACTCGCCCAAGCCGTCAACCGGGCCGGCCGATCATCCGGGCTGGCGCTGTCTTACCAGCGGGCGTCGGTATCCCAGTGGTTGGCGGGCACCACGCCCCGTCCGCCCGTCTCCGACCTGGTCGCGGAGGTTCTGACGCTCCGCCTGGGCCGCAGGATTACGCCGCTCGACGCAGGATTTGCGAAGAAACCGGCCCCGGCGTCGACCGCTGAGCAGGAGAACAGCGTCCACTGGAGGAGTGTCCTGCTGACGAGTCTCGACAAGCCGTCCACCGCGGCCGGGGCCACGCGCATTTATCGGGCAGCGAGCCTGCCCGGCACCGAGGAGATCCCGATGGCCTGGCCGGACGGTGCGGCTGTTGAGGGTTTGGCCCCGTCCGCCGCCGAACTGCGCTGGGCCGGCTCGATGGTCACTTTGTTCTCTGTTGCGGACCGCACCTTCGGGGGCGGACACGCCAGGCCCGCGCTCCAGGGGTTCCTGGCCCACACCGTCGCGCCTTGGCTGTCGGCCCCGGCCTCGCCCGGTGTCCGCCGTGAACTGCTCACGACCGCTGCCCGGTTGACCTACCTGTGCGGTTTCATGAACTTCGACGACGAGCGCCAGGGCACCGCTCAGTCCCTCTACCGGCTGAGCCTCAGCCTGTGCGAGGGCGCCGACGACCAAACAGGCGCAGCGCTGGCCCTGCGTGCGCTGAGCGTCCAGTCCCGCGCCCTCGGATACTTCGCCAACGCTCGTGTCTTGGCCGAGGCGGCAGTAGCGCGAGGCGCCCGGCAGGCCCCGCGCCACGTCCGGGCCAGCCTCATCGGACAGCTGGGCGTGGCCGAGGCGGCGTCCGGCAACAAGAAGGAGGCGTTGCGCCTGCTGGGCCGGGCCGAAAGCAACCTCGGCCGGACATCGGACGCGCCCCATGACGTCGGAGCGTTCGACACCGCCGCCTTCGCCCATCAGGAAGCTGTGGTGATGCATTACCTGGGGCAGAAGAAGGACGCGCTCCTCGCGCTGGAACGGTCCGTACGCCTACGCCGACCTGGCGAGGCCCGCTCGCAGGCCATCCTGCTCGCGCGCCTGGCCGAGCGCCAACTCGCCCAGGGCCACGTGGAAGCGGCATGCCAGACCTGGCACGGCTTCCTGGATCTCATCCCCGGCCTCACCTCCCGGCGCATAGACCGGGCCCGCAACGAGTTGGCCGCACGCTTGCGCCCCTACCGTACGCTTCCGGCAGTCGCGGCCCTACTGCGCCGGAACAGCGCGCTGATCCCGGACCGGGACGGCGCGACGTCCGGCATGCGCTGAGGAAGGCACCGGTCGAGAACGGCTCGACAAGGGTCGGGTCGGTGAACAACCGGTGCGGCACTGGACTGCGCCGGCTCTCAAGCCGCGCATGCCGGGCCCGCCGCCCGGCCAGCCCTCTGCCGACCCGGCCGCAGGACAGCGCCGGAGGCAGAAATCGGTCGAATTGCCCGCGTCAGCGCCCGCGCCGCCGGGCTACGCGGGCGCCCGGCGTCCACCACGGCCGTTCTGACCGCCGCCCGCGCAAGCCAGGGCAAACGTCCCCCTCCGAACTAGCCCAGGTCACGGCGGAGTACGGCCCCGTGCGCTGCTGACCGCAGCCCGTCAAAGGTGGCTGGGAATCTCCGGAAAGATATTCGAAAGCGGGCCTTTTCCTTTATGCGCAGACCTGTCTGTGCTCTGCTGATTTGAGCCAGTCCTATGACTCGGACATAGGACAGATCGGGTAAGGCAGGGCTGGGCATGAACAGGACACGTAAGACCGAGCGCTTCAATGTCACAGCAGACCGCTCCACTGCGGACTTCCGTATCGCCACGACTTTCCTCCATCCCACCAGGGGCGAGGTGCGGTGTCCGGCGTCCGGCGTGGTGACGGAGTGGCTTGGACGCGCGGGAGCCGAGGTGCGGGAAGAGCCGTTCGGAGCCCTCGACTCTCACGGTCCGACGCGGCGGAACACGGAAGCCGTCTTCGGGACTACGTACCTCGAACCCGACGGTACGGCAGTGGGCATCGCCGTCGCGTCTGCCGGGCACTGGCAGGAGGCCGAGGACGCGGTGCACCGGTGGACGCGGGCGATGAGGACCCGGCGCGTGCTTCTGGTTTCCGCCGACGAGCGGTGCGCCGGGCTGTTCCGCGGGCCGGCCGCTTCTGCCGGATCCGCTCAGGACGCCCGCCCGCTCCGCAGCCTGCCGAGCGGGCGGGCGTCCCGGCAATGCCCGCACCGCCTCGCAAGCCAGATGCTGACGGCCGAATTCCTCGCCCGGGGCGAGACGGTGGTGGTGCTCGGGCGGTCCGGAGTGCCCCAGGTGCCCGGTGCCACAGGGGAACGTGGGACCGCCGTCACCGTCATCGCCACCGTGGAGCACGCCCGTCACTTCCAGCCGACGGACCCCGACCGGCTGTCATTCGTCCTCTCTCCGTGCACCCCGGTCGAGCCGGCCGCAGAGATCCTCGGCGTCTTGCGGACCCGCTTCCCCAGGCTGCGCGGGCAGCATCCCGACCAGTGGTGCTACGCGGAATCGGACTTCCGTGCCGCGTCCGCCTCGGTCACGGACGCGAGCGACCTGCTCATCACCGTCGGGCACGGCCCCTTCCCCGCTGCCGGGGCCATCGTGCCTCCCAAGCGGCACCGGCACATCGACGGACTCGGCGACCTGCACCCCGACGATCTGGCGCAGGCACCGACCCTGGGGCTCGTCGAACGTGGCCCCGACTCCGCCCACCTCACCCGGCAGATCCTCACCGCCCTTTCCGGGCTGGGTCCGCTCAGCGTCGTCCAACGGCAGTACCGGACACGGAAGTACGACATCCAGCACGTCCTCCGGTCGGCCAGGACCTCCCCGACTGAAACTACCGGCCTCCGGCCGGCAGACGGACGCATGGACGAGATCGCAGCGCACCTGTAGTACCGCGCCGTATGCGGAGACTGAGCACCTGGACGGGAGGGGCCTTGCGGAAGTTGACATATAGGCAAATCACTCGGGACTGGCCACGGCATATGCTGGAGGCACAGAAGGCGGAGCCCCTCCATCCAGACCTCCCCCGGCCTTCGCAGTGGGCGCGCCGGCCCAGGCCCGGCGTCGTTCCGCGGAGGGATTGGACAGGCCGCCCCTCCCGACGGTGGCGCTACCGGCAGATACCGACGCCCGATGCCAGGGCGGCGCGGTGGTACCGAGCCGAGAGACGGGGCGACCGAACGGATACCGCCTCGCGGAGTGCCCCCCTGGGGGTACAGGTGGGCATCGTCCCTACCCGCCGGGTTCAGGCGCGGATTTCGTAGACGGCACTCCGCGGTGTTTCGGCGGCACGGCGCCAGTGGGCGAAGCCGGCTTCTCGGGCCAGCGAACGCAGCGCGTGTTCGCCTGCGTGGTTGCCCAGGGCCTGGGGGCCGTGCTGGGCGACCGCTGCGGGCAAGCACAACCCTACGGACAGCGCCATGAAGAGTTTGCTGACGGGGTGCGTGTTCATCGTCGGATCCGCCTCTCCGTTGGGTTCGACGAGCATGACCGTGCCTGCCGGCTTGAGGATGCGGCGTGCACCTTTCAGGGCCGCGAGAGGGTCACCCATATCGTGGAGGCAGTTGAAGAAGGTCACCAGGTCGTAAGCCGGGCGGTCGGCGTCAAGGTCGGCGGCGGCGACGGTGTGGAAGTGAACGCGGTCGTCGAGGTCGCGCTCTTCGGCGATGATCGCAGCCCGGTCGATGGACTCGGCGTGGTAGTCGTATCCGTCGAACGCAGATCGAGGAAAGGCCGCTGCCATCAGCATGGTGGAGTAGCCGACCCCGCAGCCGATGTCGGCGACCTGGGCGCCGCTGTCGAGGCGCTCGCGCACTCCCTGGAGGGCGGGCAGCCACCGAGTGACGATGTTCGCGTTATAGGCCGGCCGGAAGAACCGCGCCACGGCTCGGAACATCTGTGGCGGGTACTCACTCCAGTCCACGCCCTCGCCGGTGCGGAAGCACTGGGCGAGCCGGTCTTCGACCCGGTAGAGGGTTTGCAGTGCGGTGAAGATGCCGACGCCGGCTGTTGGGGCGTCGGGGTGAGCGAGGACCTGGGCATGGGCGTCGGGGAGCTCGTAGTTGCGCTGACCGTCCGCTTCGGTGCCGGGTGATACCACGTATCCGGCGCCGTACTGGGTGTGCAGCCACTCGCGTACGTAGATCTCCTGAGTACCGGTCCGTTCGGCGAGTTGGGCCGGTGTCAGCGGTCCCGCGCCGGCCATCGCCCGGTACAGACCCAGGCGGTCGCCGAGTGAGACAGCCAGTCCTCCCACCGCGGTCGCCGCGTCGGTGAACACCCGGTCGGAAAAGGCCGTCACCAGCTCAGACGGGGCCGAAGCCGCCGCGGGCTCGGGAGAGGCGACCGCACGCGCCTCCGCCTTCTCCCGCGTGGGTGGACCGCCCGCCTGATGCCCGGTGTGTTCGGCGAGTTCAGCGACCGCCTCGAGGAACACGTCGATCTCGTCCTCGGTGTTGTAGGCGTAGAAGGAAGCGCGAGTGGTGGCGGGCAGTCCGAAGCGCACACACGCCGGACGGGCACACAGGTGACCGACGCGGATGCCGATCCCGCGCTCGTCCAGGTGTTCTCCGATCTCGTCGGGAAAGCGTCCCTTGAGCGCAAAAGAAATCGCTGGCCCGCGATCACGGCTGTCAGCGGGGCCGACGATCCGGGCGCCCGGGATGTTCGCCAGCCCTTCGAGCGCGCGGGCGGTCAGTCGGGCGCAGTGCTCGGCGATCCGATCGCGGCCCAGCGTGTCGAGGTAGGCGCAGGCGGCGGCGAGTCCGATGGCTTGGGCGATCATGGGAGTGCCGGCCTCGAATCGCTGCGGCGGGTCGGCGTAGGTGGAGTGCCCCATGGCGACGGTGTCATTCATCTCCCCGCCCGTCAGGAACGGTGGAAGCGCCCGCAGGAGTTCCCCTCTCCCCCACAACACCCCGATCCCGGTGGGGCCGCACATCTTGTGCCCGGAGAACGCCAGGAAGTCCACCCCGAGTTCGGTGACGTCGACGGGGAAGTGCGGCACCGACTGACACGCGTCCAGGACCGTCAGCGCCCCCACCTCCTTGGCGCGTTTCACCAGCACCGACAAGGGGTTCACCGTGCCGTACACGTTCGACTGGTGAGTGAAGGCCACAACCTTGGTGCGCTCGTTGACCACCTCGTCGAGGTTGTCCAGATCCAGTCGCCCTTCTTGAGTGATCGTCAGCCACGCCAGCTCCGCACCGGTCTGGCGGCACAACTGCTGCCAGGGCATCAGGTTCGAGTGGTGTTCCATCTCGGTGATGACCACGCGGTCCCCCGGCCCCAGCGCCATGGACCGCAACTCACGCTCCGCACGGGAGGCGTTCGCCAACGCGTATGCGACGAGATTGAGCCCCTCGGAGGCATTCTTCACCAAGACCATGTCCTGCGGCCGGGCACCGATGAAGCCGGCGATCCTGGCCCGCCCCCGCTCCAGCAGATCCGTCGCCTCACGCGCCACCTGGTGGGAACTTCGGTGCACATTGGCGTTGTGAAGACGGTAGAAGTCGGCCTCGGCCGCCAGGACCATCTCCGGCTTCTGTGCGGTGGCCGCGCTGTCCAGATACACCAGCGGAACACCGCCTCCGACCCGGCGCGAAAGGATGGGAAAGTCCGCCCGGATCTCGTCAAGGTCAAACACCCGCTGGCTCGCGCCCGGCACAGAGTCCCGCAGGGCCGAGTGCGCACCGCACGGACAGTCAGAATCAGCATTCATATGCACCCTCCAGTTCATTCGATGAGTTCGAGGACGGCTGCAACACGCCCATTAACCAACTCTCCGCAGGGGACGTGTAGAGAAGCCGGTGACGGAGGTGTTAAATGCGCCGGGACGTTTACAATTGCTGACGCCACGCGGGACGCGCCTGGTGCGGCGGCGGAGAACTTCAGTTGCCGCGACGTGCTGCTACGGCATCGCGGTGATCCCCATCAACCCGCTGCGGGCCGAGGGCGATCTCGTCAAAGTTGGCGGCGCCATGGCAGGCCGGCCTTGAAGGCCGCCGTCATGCTGCGCGGGGCGGAATCCGCGAGCGGGCCGAGGGTGCCGGAGTTCGCCACTAGCTGATGCTCGTCGATCGGCTGGTGGCCACGCTGATCCATCTGCGCCACAACCTGTCGCACGCGGTGCTGGGACTGCTGGCAGTCGAGCTTAGGGCTGTCCTCACCCTCCCTGGCCTTGTCCTCGCGGTACTGCCGCAGCAGATGGAGTGCGATCGCGATGTCGATTCGCCCTTCCGTCGCTGTATTGGAGGGTGCTTACTAACCCACGGGGGACCAGGCCCACGGCCGTAACCCCTGGAGCCCGCGTAGGCACGCGACGCGGTGCCGCGCCTCGCGTTCCGCGACTGGATCCTGACCGGTGATCTGCAGGGCGAAGGTGACGAGGCGCAGTTCTCGGACGCTCCGCATGACGTCGTATCCGTCCCAGGAGCGGAAGTCGGCGCCGTACGCGCTACAGAACTCGACCCCCCCATTGCCGGTCACCACGCAGTTGCCTCGCCGGGCATCACCGTGAATCACGCGGTCCGGGCGACCTGCGGGCGGCCTCGGCCATTCCTCCCGGAGTTCGGTCACCTTTTCGAGGAGGAATTTCCGGTCACTCCCAGTGACGATCGCTGACGCTTCCAGGCGCTCGCGGATACGTACGAACGGGTCGAGAGGAACAAGGCCCAGGTGCCGGGGATCAGCGGGCACGGGGAGGTCGTGGAGCTGCCGCAGGAGGACCGCGAGACCACGGGCGGTGCTGTGCTGGTGCTCGGGCAGTTCATGCCAGAAGGTCACCGGTCGGCCAGCGGCAACGAGGGGCTGCTCGATGGACAGGGGCACGACCGCGCGGACGTCGTGGCCGGCAAGCCAACTTGCCACGGCGACTTCACGCGCTGCTGCCGCGTCCTGCCCCGGCCGGGCGATGCGCACGACGATGCCACCAGGGATCCGCCAGAGATCGTTTTCGGCGAACCGGATCGGCTCGGCGTCGTCAGCTGCCAAGTGGGCGGTACTGGCTGCTTCCTGAAGGATGTGCCGTGATGCTTCGACTCGCGCCGGGCCATAGCGCGACGACATCGGCGATTCTCCGCCTCAGCTCGGCCGCCTCTGGCCTGCGCCCGAAGGGGCGGCCAGCATCGGACAGCGCCGCCACGTCAGTCAGAGCGCGTTTGGACCTCAACCCGCTGACTTCGCTGAGCGCTTTCTGGGCCGTTACTACAGCTTCGCTGGGGTCACCGATACCCATGGTCAAGGTCGCGAGCTTAGTAAGCGATAGAGCCCGGGATCGGAGGTAACCGTCACCGTGGCCGCTCGTCGCCCTCGTAAGGCGCTCGGCTGTGACGCGCCCACGCCGAGGACGCCTGCTTCGTCCCCACCGACGAGCCCGGTTGGTGCAGGCTCATTCCCCGAGGCGCTGTGCTGGCTCGGACCGGCGTTGGCAGCGCACGCACCGGCAGCACTGGCCGAGGTCTTCGGGCCCGAAGCCGAGCGCGGCTACGCCTCCTTTGTCCCGACAGCTGACGGCGGGCACGTGCTCAAACGCAAGTGGTTCGCCCAGGACGCGCTTGCGCGGCGCGAGCAGCTCCACCCGGGCTTACCGGTTCGACCCGACGGCTTGGCGGAGTATCTGCGCTCCCGTGGGGGACCCAGGTCAGGGCGACGCCTCCCTTCCGCAGGGTCCGCCACGACGTCCACTGCGCGAAATCCATGTCCACTGGCCGCGTCTACAGCCCCCGTTCCGGCGGTGGCCGGGGCTCAGGAGGCGGGTCGCAGAGCCGATCGCGTGATCGTTTTCCGGCTGCGGCACGGATGGGTTTGAGATTGTACTGATTTTCATATGTCCATGACGACATGCACCGTATATGAACATGTGTTTGGAAAGGTCGTGCCCAGAAACATGACGCGTATCCCTGTCTCCCGCGGCATCGCCGCTCTCGCGGTGGCCATCACCGCTGCCGCCCTCCCCGCCTCCCGGGCAGTTCTGCATGACGCTCCCACCGTCGCTGTCGTCCGCGCGGCCGACGATCCGACGCCTTCCCCCACCGACTCGACCTGCCCGGACGGCGCGGAGAAGCCCTGCCCCGCGTCCACGAAGGACCGTGAGGAAGTGGACGGGCAGCGCGACAAGGTGGAGAAGGACGAGGCGCAGGCCAAGGAGGACATCGGCGCCGCCAAGGGCGAGGCCACCAAGTGCCCGCCCACCTCGAAGGACTGCATGACCAACCTCGCCGGGGACGGCCACGAGCAGAAGGAGGGCATGGCCAAGACCCAGCAGGAACTGGAAGGCGTCCACCCCGCTCCTTCAAACAACGCACAGACCGCGGTCAGCGGCGAGTGCTCCGCGTTCGGAGCCGATCTGCCCCCCGCGCTGTCGTCCTCCGGTGACCCCGCCGACCTCACCCGCGTCTGCGAGTTGATGAACCCATGACCGCCGCGACGAACCGCCGAGTCCTTGCCGCCGCCGCAGCCCTGGCGGTCGCGCTGTCCGCCCCGGCCGCCGCAGCGGCCGACGGCCCCGACCCCGCCGTCCCCGTCGCGCAGGCCTTCGACGGCGACAAGCCGCTGGACTCCCCGCAGAAGATCAGCGACTACTGTGCCGCACACGCCGGTGCCTGCCGCTTCGAGATCAACCGCGACGCCTCCAGGGAGTACGTCACCGCTGTCAGATCGCTGGGCAATGCGGTCCTCAACTGCACCAAGGAGCCGATCAAGGTCAGCCGTCAGGTCTCCCTCCAGGTCTCCAGCTCCGACAACCTCGGCGGCGAGATCACCGGGCAGATCACCATCGAGGGAAGCCTGAACGCCTCCGGCTCGGTGACCGCCGGCGTCGGAGGCGAGGCCGGCGGGACCTTCAAAACCCCGGACCAGTCCAAGGGGCCCAGCGCCGAGGCCACCGCGAAGGGAACCGCCAACGGCAGCGGCACCCTGACCGGCACGGCGGGCCTGCGGGCCGCCTTCGAGGGCGCCTTCAAGCTGTCGTACTCCAAGAACTGGAGCACCCAGCAGACGGAGTCCACCACATACGAGGTCACCGTCGCCCCGGGCGACGCGCTCATGTTCGGCGCGAGCGCTGCGATGCAGCGCGTGGCCGGCAGCATCCTCACCGGAAGCGGCCTCGGGGCGCACAACGTCTTCGTGGACGGTCCTTCCACCGTCAACCGCAGCACCTTCGTCGCGGACACCTACACCGTGCCCGGCAACACCTGCCAGCGGCTGCGGCCCGGCGGCAGGGACGCCATCGACGAGACCACCACGCCCCCGCCCACCCGCAGCGTTCCGGCCCGCCGTGCCGGTGCGCGCGCCGGGTCCGACGCCGGCCTGACCGTCGAAAGGCTGCCCGCGGGCGCCTGGCTCAAGCACCGCGTTCACCTCGCGGGCGTCGCCTCGTGAGCGCCCGCACGAAGCCGCCGCACGGTCCGGCCCCGGAGAGGACCCTCGTGACCACAGCCCGCCCCGTGCTTCGCCGTGCCGCTGTCGGGGCCATGTGTCTCGGCCTGGTGGCCGTCGCCTTTCCGGAGGCGTCCTCGGCGGACACGCCCGAGCCGGTCGCCGTGATCAACGGCGACCTGGCGCTTCCGGCGATCAGCGGAAACGGCAACACCCTCACGCCCACGGGATGGTCGGTGGGTTCGACGTCCGCGAACAACGGTGCCGGAACCGCCAGCGGAGTGTTTCGCTACGCGGGCACCGTCACGGGCCACCCCGGGGGGAAGGCCGCGGCGATGCTGCCCCAGAACGGCTCGTCCTACGAGTTCAAGCAGCGTCTGCGCGGTGTGCGGCCGGGCGCACGGGTCACGGTCACCTTCGACGACAGCCCCGGCATCGCGATGCAGTGTGCCCCCCGCACGGTGGAACAGGGGCAGACCTACACCGTCCAAGGTGAGGGCGGCGCCGTTCAGAAAGAGCTGACCGAGCCCGACCCGGACAAGGAATGGAATGTCTTCGGCGCAGGTGTCTGGCGCACCGGGCGCACTTACACCTTCACCGCCAACGCCTACGAGCCGCTGCTCACCTTCGCCTCCACGGTCCCGGTCAAACCCAACGGCGGCGCGGCCGGCACCGGCACCAACGGCGGACAGTGCGGACCGATGATCACCAACATCACGGCGGTCCAGGTTCCGCCCCCACTGGACAAGACCATCCGCAACAACGAACTGCCGCCCTCGCTGGCGTTCAGGGGCAACGACAAGCGGACCGTCACCGAGGCCGTCACCGAGTGCAACACCGCCGGCAGCCGCTGTACGTTCACGGCCGAGTCCGACTACTCCTTCGCGTACTACGAGCCCGCCAGGCAGGCCGAGGAGGGATACATCAACTGCACCCGCGCGACCATCACCCGAGAACGGCCGCTGCGGATCTCCTCACGCACCATCAGCGACCTGCCCGCCGCCGCCGGACTGCCCCCGGCCCCCGGGTCGGCTGCACGCTCGAACATGAACGGCCAGTTCACCACCGGCACCGGCACCACCCCCGCATGGGCCCCGGCGGCCGACCGGACGGTCCGTGAGGTCATCAGCCCCGGCGAGGTCTCCTGGATCGAAACCCAGAGCGGACGCCAGCGCACCGAAGGCTGGTACACCTCCAATCCCACACCCGCCGACCCGAACCTCGACTGGCGCCTCTACACGGTCGTCGACCACCCCTCCACCCAGCTCGCCGACCGCGTCTACCAGCGCACCGGTCCCCTCACCTCCGGTGAGCAGGCACGCTGCCGCTCCAACCGTCCCTCTGCCGAAACCCCCGTCGACGCGGGCGCGCCGGCAGCCGGAGCCGACCGTGGCTGACGTGACCACCACCTCCCCGAGTTCCCAGGGAAAGGGAAACCGCCCCATGCCGACCCGCCGTGAAGCAGGCCGACGCCACTGGAGACCCGCGGCCGTACTGATCGCCCTGGCCGCCGTCAGCCCCCTGCCGGCCCTCACCCAGCCGGCCTCCGCCGCCCCGGGGACCGCCCCCGCCGTCGTGACGCCGGCTCCCGCCCAGCGCGCCGCAACCGACTGGGCGACACTCGCCTGGGGCGACAACACCTACGGCCAGACCGCCATCCCCGGCGCCGCGCTGCGGGGGGCGAGCGCCATCGCCGCCGGCGCCTTCCACTCGCTGGCCGTCAAGGACGGCGCCGTCACCGCCTGGGGCAGCAACCTCTACCACCAGACAGACGTCCCGGCCGCGCTCCACTCCGACGTCACCGCCGTCTCCGGCGGCTACCTCCATTCCCTCGCCGTCAAAAACGGCCAGGTCATCGCCTGGGGCAGCGACCGCTACGGCTCCACAGCCGTCCCCGCCGCCGCGCAGACCGGCGTCGACGCCGTCGCGGCAGGCCAGTTCTTCTCGCTCGCCCTGAAACACGGCCAAGTCCTGGCCTGGGGCGACAACCGCTACGGCCAGACCCAGACCCCCGAGGGAACCCACACCGGAATCACCGCGATCGCCGCCGGCGCCTACCACGCCCTCGCCCTCACCGACGACGGCAAAGTCATCGCGTGGGGCGACAACCGCAAGAAGCAGACGGACGTCGTCACCCCGGTCAAGAACGGCACGGCCACGGCCATCGCCGCCGGCAAGGACTTCTCCGTCGCAGTCGTAGGCGGTCGCGTCTACGCCTGGGGCACCGCGATGACCAACCAGTGGGTGCCGACTACCGCCCAGACCCGGGTCGTCGCGGTGGCAGCCGGATACGACCGCATCGTCGCCCTGCGCGACAACGGCCAGGCCATTGAATGGAAAGCCAACACCACGGCCCTCACCGCACTCCCCACCGACGCCGCCACCAAAGTCCAGGCCATCGCAGCGGGCGGCTACCACTCCCTCGTCCTGCGCGGCGACCCGCCCGCCCAGCCATGACCACCTGAAACGCCGATCGCGCAACAGGCCCCCGACGTAGACCGGCTGCCGCTCGCCAAAGGCCACGCGGCAGCCGGTTCACATGCCTCACTCCGCCACGCAACCCCGCTCAGGACCTCCCAACTACCGCTACCGGGCTGGGCAGAACACCGCGCGGCTCGAATCATCAAGTACGCCGCGTCCACCGGCCAGTACCCGGTCGCGGTCCTGTCCGACTGCGTCGTCTACGCCGCCGACGGCCCCTCACCGCTGGACGTCCTGGCCTACAAGGACGGCAAGCCGTTGCCCGGCGGCTTCTAGCTCGGCGTCCACCCCGGCTTGGTCAAGCAAGAAGGCACCCAGCCCACCTGCGGTGGTGGCGTTGGCGTAGACGTATTCCAGTACGCGGCAGCCCTTGGTCGCGGGCGCGGTGGAGCAGGTGGCCTGCGTGACGGCGGACGTGGGTGCGATGGCGTACTTGAGGCGGGCCAGGAACGTATTGCCGACCGGGATCTTCTCCGAGACGACCTGGGAGGTGGAGTTGGTGGTCGGCAGGAACATCGAGGTGACCCGCCACGTCGTGGCCGAGGGGTCGACCTTCGCGAACGTGGGGGTCGTGCCTTCGCCGTCTTTGAGGGTGAAGGTGCCGGTGAGCGGGGAGCCGGTCAGCGTCAGGTCCTCCGCGCCCGGTTCGGGCTTCCACCCGCCGCCGGAGGCCGCGGTGAACCCGGTCGGATCACCGTCCGCATCCGGACGTGGCCTGGCCCATAAGGCGTACTCCTCCCGTGCGATCCGCGAGCACCTGCGCGAGCGTGGCATTCGGGCGGTTATCCCCGTTCCGGCCGATCAACGAGACCACCACCTGCGACGCGGAAGGCCACCAGCCCTTGACCGCGAGGCATACAAACAGCGCGACACCGTTGGAGGCTGCATCAACCGCTTGAAGCAGTGACGGGGCATGGCCGCCCGTGACGACAGGACAGGGACCATCTACCTGGCTGGACTGCACATCGCGGGGATCTTCCTCTGGTCTGCCAGCCGATCCAAACGAAACGGCCTAGCGGTAAAGCTAGCCGGGCTGCTGAAGAGAACCCGGCTCTACAGCCTGAAGCACTTCTCCACCACATGGCTCCTTGATTCTGGCCTGAGCCCCAAGGCCGTGCAGGCGCTCTTCCGGCACAGGGAGTTCAACGAGACGATGCATACCTACGCGCACCCGCCGGTTGCGGAGCCGGGCCTCACTGTTCGGACGTGCGGTCACCTGGTCGCTGCGGTCGGCAGGACGAAGACCGAGCCACCGGCTGAAGCAGATTTCGGGTCCTCAGCATCCATGCGCCCCCCAGCGATCCCCACGCCGGATCGCGACACCACCCGGCCCCAACTCCTCCGCCGACCGCCTCGGCGACGTCGGGATCGCGTTGGCGGGCGGGGACGCTGCCGCACGGTCAGGCGAGGGTGATCCGGATGCCGACGGTGCCGTCCAGGCCGCGGCGCAGGCGGCTGCCCAGGAGGGTGAGTCTTCCGGTCAACCCGTACTTGCGGGCCAGGAGACGGCGGTAGTGCTGGGTCTGCTCGCCGGTGAGGATCTCCGCCCGTCCTGGGACGGGCTCGCCCGAGGGGTTGCCGCGAATGTCGCAGGCGGACACCAGGACGTCGGCGCGGTTGCGGATCCTCTTGACCTTGCCGGAGTCGGCGACCGTCCAGATACCGAGGGCATCACCGTCCCGGATCACCCACACCGGGGTCGGAACCTCTGTGCCGTCCCGACGGAAGGTAGTGACCCGGACGTACTTGCCCGATGCCAGCCGCTCAAGGTCCGTTTGACCATCTGTCATGGCGGAAGGGTACGTCACGGCTTGATGGAACCTCCCCCTGCGTGCCCGGCATGCGCTAGAGCAGAAGGCCAGGTCGTGGGTGCGAGACCGGAGTGGGGTGATCGTCGGCCGTGCGGTGGTGACGTGCTGCCTCCGTCCAACGGCGGACGGATCTGTCGGTGTCTTCGTAGCGAATCCGAGCTGCGGTGATGCCCTGCAAACCGGAGCCGCCGGAGCCGGTGGCGATCTACCGGCCTGGTACGCGGCCCGGAAGGGCGGTTGCCGGCAAGATCACTCCATTGCGGGCAGGCACTCGGTGAGCAGGTCGATGACGTCGCGCCAGGCGCGTTGTGCGTGCTGTGGGTGGTGGCCGACGCCGGGGACCATGGGGTGGTCGACCGGCGGGTGGTGGAAGGCGTGGAGGGCGCCGCCGTAGACCACGAGGCGCCAGTCGACGCCGGCGGCCTGCATCTCGGCGGTGAACGCGTTGCGTTGCGCGGGGGGCATGATCGGGTCTTCCGACCCGACTCCGGCCCACACCGGGCAGCGGATGCGCGCTGCCTCGCCCGGCCGGCCGGTGGTCGTCGCGTTGACGGTGCCGATCGCGCGCAGGTGGGCGCCGTCGCGCCCCAGTTCCAGCCCGATGGCGCCGCCGGTGCCGTAACCGATGGCGGCGATCCGGTCGGGGTCGGTGCGCGGTTCGGCGCGCAGCACGTCCAGCGCCGCGTGGCCGATCCCCCGCATCCGGTCCGGGTCGGCGAGCAGCGGCAGGCAACGGGCCAGCATCTCCTCGGGGTCCCCCAGATAGCGCCCGCCGTGCAGGTCGAAGGCCAGCGCTACATATCCCAGCTCGGCGAGAGCATCCGCCCGGCGGCGCTCGACGTCACTGAGCCCCATGCCCTCAGGCCCGAGCAGCACCGCGGGCCGGCGGTCGGTACCGGCCGGAAGCGCGAGGTGCCCGACCATCGTCAAACCGTCAGCCGGATACTCGACCGTACGCGTGGTAACCGTCGTCATACGACTGGACCGTAATGGCCGTCGAGCCCGGTCGGGCCGCTGTTCTCCGCCGGCGGAACAAAAACATCCGCGCACACCTCGCGCCCGCCCGGCCCGAGTGCCCAAGTCATCGGCAGACCTGGCAGGTCCTGGTAGATGACGGACAAGCCGAGCGGGTCGTTTGGCGTCGCCCGGTGTCGGTGCGTCGAGCCGGACGGTGGCGGGGCTGCCGCAGCCGTGGAGGGGCGCCGGGCGCCGGTGGCGGATGCCGCCAGTCCACCGGCCGTCGTATCCCGGTCGGCCACCACATGGGCGGGGGCACGGTTGACGGCCGGGTGGCGCGATCCGCCTGTCACGATGCCGACGGCTGGTCCGGGCTAGAGTCCGTCGGTGAACAGAAGTGCGTTGGGGGACGTCGGGTTGAGCTTGGTCAGGACGTTCCGGGTGGCCGTGGTCTCCAGGAATTCGGCGGTCTCGGCGGGGTCGGCCGCGGGATGTTCCTGCTTGTAGAGGACGGCGACTCCGGTGGTGTGCGGTGCGGCCATCGAGGTGCCGTTCCGGGAGGCGGAGCCGCCGCCGAGTTTGGCTGAGAGGATGCCTTCTCCGGGGGCGTAGAGATTGACGCATGGGCCCCAGTTGGAGAACGTGCTCTGTTCGTCGGACCTGTTGCTCGCCGCGACCGTGACCACCCGTTGCGCGGAGGCGGGGGATTGCTCGCAGGCGTCCTTCGCGTCGTTGCCCGCCGCGAGGACCGGCAGGACGCCCGCGTCGGAGAGGGCGGTGGTGGCGGTGTTGAGCGCCGGGGACTTCTCGCCGCCGATGGAGGCGTTGAGGACGGCGGGCTGCACGGCGTGCTTGGCGACCCAGTCCAGGCCCGCGATCACCGCGGAGTCGTCGCCGTTGCCCCGGCAGTCCAGGACTCGGACACTGACCAGGCTCGCCTTGGTGGCGACGCCGTAGGTCTTGCCGCCGACCGTTCCTGCGACGTGCGTGCCGTGGCCGTTGCAGTCGGCTCCGTCCCTGCCGTCTGCGACCGCGTCGAAGCCGAACGTGGCGCGCCCGCCGAACTCGGAGTGGCCGTAGTCGATGCCGGTGTCGAGGATGTAGGCGGTCACTCCGGCGCCGTTGCCGGTGGTGATGAACTTCCCGTCGAGCGGCAGATCGCGCTGGTCGATCCGGTCCAGGCCCCAGGACGAGGCCGCCGGGCCCAGGCGTACCGCCGGGGTGGACGCGGTCGCCGGGTCGGGAACAGCGACCTTCCCGTCCTCCTCCACCGCCTCCACTCCGAGGCTGCCGCGGACAAGCGTCAACTGCTGGGGAGTGAGGCGGACAGCGAAGCCGTTGAGGACTGTGTTGTAGAAGAAGGCCGGCTTCAGACCCAGCTTCGCCGCCGTTCCGGCGGGGTCGATTCTCTTGTCGAGGGTGACGATGTACTCGCCCGGCACCCGGTCCGCCGCGCGTACCAGCGGTGCGGGCCCCGCAGCCGAAGCGGAGGCGGAAGCAGAGGGCATACCGGCGACGAGAGGCCCGCTGAGGGCGAGCACGACGGCACCGGCGAGAGCGATCTTGCTACGAGTGTTCACTCGGCTCAGGTGATCACGCGGAAACGATCCCTCCCAAGGACACCTCCCGGCGATTCGCACGACTTGCTCCTGCGACTTCTGACCCGGTACCTCGGGGTCAGCGCGCAGACGCTCGCTCCGCAGCCGGACCGCCCGGCGGGCTACCTTCGATTGCCGGAACAGCTCCGAGCGGACGTCTTGGCGAGGTTCAAACCCTCGGCCGGGTCCGTCGGCGAGGTTCACGCCGCCGTCGGGTCCGTGAGCACCGCCTGGTCATCGACGGTTCCGGCGTGCGCCTCGGCTTGATAGGCAAGTGGGGGCTTGCCTATCATGGGGGCGTGGCCGATGACCTGTTCAAAGCCTTGGCCGACCCCACCCGCCGGACGATCCTCGACGAGCTCGCGGAGAAGTCAGGACAGACACTGTTCGAGATCTGCTCGCGGCTGGCGATGAAGCATCGGCTCGGGCTCTCGCGTCAGGGCGTCTCGCAGCACCTCGCCGTGCTGGAGGCGGCCGGGCTCGTCGAGACCCGGCGGGAGGGGCGCTACAAGTTCCACGACCTGAACACCGACCCGCTGCGGCAGATCACCGAACGCTGGCCTGTCCGCGGCACGTCCGGACCAACGGAGAGCACCCCATGAGGATCCATCTGACCAGTGTGTTCGTCGACGACCAGGCCAAGGCCCTGGCCTTCTACACGGACGTCCTCGGCTTCGTGAAGAAGTACGACGTGCCGGTGGGCGAGAAGGACCGGTGGCTGACCGTCGTCTCACCCGACGAGCCCGGCGGGACCGAACTCCTCCTGGAGCCCGCCGGCCACCCGGCCGTCACGCCCTACCGCGACGCGCTCTTCGAGGACGGCATCCCGCTCGCCCAGTTCGCCGTCAGCGACGTGAAGGCGGAGTACGAGCGCCTGTCCGGGCTCGGCGTCCGTTTCACTCAGGAGCCCCTGGAAATGGGCCCCGTGACCACCGCCGTCTTCGACGACACCTGCGGCAACCTCATCCAGATCGCGACCCAGCCCCAGTAGCCGTCCGCCCCGCGTACCCGCCTACTTCGGTCTCCAGCACACGGTGTAGGCGAGGGCCGGGTAGTCCGGGGGTTCCCAGGTGGTCCAGCCGTCGTGGCCGCAGAAGGCGCTGGCGTTGTAGCGGCTGGTGCGGCCGGTGACCACGACGTTGGAGGAGGCGCAGGAGCCGACGTTGGTGAAGGTCGCGTGGCCGTCCGCGCCGGATTTCAGGAGGCATTCGCGCTGCGTCGCGTATCCGGCGTCGTCGGGGTAGTTCATGGACAGGCAGAGCAGTACGTCGAGTCCTGAGTCGCCCGCGACGCCGAAGCGCTTCCATTCGTTGTAGTGCGGCCAGGAGTCGCACTTCGCGTCGTCGGTGGTGCCTCGGTAGGTGGCCAGGACCTTGAAGTTGCCGGTCCGGCAGGTCTGGGTGCTCCAGGAGCCGCCGGAGTTGGCGCCGTAGACGCAGTCGCCCTGCCGCGCGTGGAAGGCGGTGCCGCCGGGGCTCTGATAACTCAGGCACAGCACACGGTTGTTGACCGTAGACGACACGCTTTCGTCGTTGTCGGTGACGTCGTCGCAGCGGGACTGGTCGGTGGTGCCGTCGTAGACGCTCACGACCTTGAACGCCCCGTCGCCGCAGTCGGTCGCCACCAAGTCGGCCCGTTTGGTGGTCCCGTGGTCGTAGAAGCAGGACCCGACCTCGGCGGCGGCGATGTCGTCGGGGGGCGGGGACGCCGACGTGGTCACGGGATCGGAGTCCGTGAGGCCGGGATCCGTGGGGCCGGGATCGCTGTCCGTGGTGTCCGTGGCGTCGGGGACGGTGAACGTCGGGTCGGTGAAGGCGGGGTAGGGCGCGGTCGCGGAGGTCGACCCGACCGGGGCGGCCGTATCGGAGTCGGCGTGATGGGAGTGTGCGACGCCGAGACCGACCAGTGCGACGAGTACGACGGCGGCCACGCTCGCGGCGACGAGCGCTCCGGTTCTGGTTGTGGTGGTGGTCGTGGTCGGTGCCCCGCCGGGAACGGCCGCCGCGGGCACCGGACGGCCCGGCTGGTGCGGGGTTGGCCGACCGGGCGCGGAAGCCGGGGCCGTCGAGGCCGTCCTGACGGCCGCTGCCAGGTTCTCCGCCCACAGGGCGGGATCCGGACGACGCCTCGGGTCGGGATCGAGGCTGCTCCGGGCGAGGTCGGCGAGTGCCGGGCTGACGGAGGTCAGCACGGCGGGGTCGGCGGCGGTCTGGTCGCGGGCGATGAGGCGTACGGCGAGCAGGGCGAGTTTGTAGACGTCGCCGGCCCCCGTCGCCTTCTCCTCGCCGTCGGGGACCTGCCAGTCGGGGGTCTCGGCCTGCGGGAGGACGCTGGTGCCGCGAAGGCGCATGGCGTCGGCGTCGATCAGGAAGCACTCGGGGTGCGGCGCCTTCGTGAACAGCAGATTCTTCGGTGACAGGTCTCCTACGGTGATGCCGAGGCGGTGCAGTCGGCTGAGGGTTGTGGCGAGGTCGCCCAGGAGGGCGAGACGGTCCCTGTCGCTGATGGTCAGGCCGATACCGGCCACGTAGGCGTCGTCGTTGAGGAGGTACTCCACGGTGGCGAGCCGTCGGGCTCCGGTCGCCCCGTTGAGGCTCTGGAACGCGAACCGGAAGCGGTCGGGAACGGCCCGCATGAGGAACCCGCAAGTGTGCCCGTGCCGTTGGACCACGGCCGCGGGCCAGGCGGTCCTCTCGCACAGCCACTTCCCGTCCGCCGCGCTCAACTCGCCGATCAGGTCGGCTCTCGCGGCGAGCGCGTCGGCGCGCAGGGCGGGCAGTACGGCGGGGCCGTACTCCTTGTAGACCACGTCCCAGCCGCCGCCCGCCGCCTCGTTGATCCTCCGGTTGGTGACCTCGTGGACCGTGCCCTGGCCGCCCTGGCCCAACTGGGCGCCCAGAGCAAGCCTGTGGTGATCGACCGCGGGGGGTCGCGGGGCGTTCACCCCTGTCCCCCGGGCACCGCGGGCCAGACCGTCAGCAGGGTCCGGTCGTCGTCGAAGGTCTCCCGGGAGAAGTCCAGCAGGTGCGCGAGCCACAAGGGCGGCGGCGGGTTCGTCAGGTGCCGGGCGAAGAGGGAGCCGACCTGGCCGTCGCCGTCGCCGAGCGGGTCGGCGAAACCGTCGGTCGCGATCACCAGCGCCTCGCTCGGCGACAGGCGTCTGCTGGTCCGTTCCAGCGGGTCGGGCACATGGGGCAGGGGGGTCACCGTGCCGGACACCAGGAGAGTGTCCGTTCCCGTCTTGGTGGGGAAGAGCGGCAGGTACTGTCCGCGCGAGCGGTCCAGGGCCCACGCTCCGGAGTCCCCGATCCGGCACAGCTCGACCAGCGGGCCTTCGGGGCGGGGGCGGACCACCCCGGCCACGAGCGTCGTCGCGTACAGATCGGCCACCTCGCTGAATTGCGGGTTCCGTCCGCCGAGTCGCCAACGGGCCAGTTCGCACAGCCGGTCGGCCGCGTGGCAGGCAACGTCCCGCAGGTCGACGGGGCCTGCCGCCCCGTCGAGAAGATGGAGCGTGCGCTCAACTGCCGCCCGGCAGGCCGCGATCGCGCCTTGCTCGGAGTCGGACGCGCTGGAGACGCCGTCGGCGACCGCGAAGACGACGCTGCCGGTGGCGGCGTGCACGGCCGCGCGGGCGGCGTCCTGTCGCGGCTGCCGGTAGTAGCGGTGCTTGGCGCCCCGAACCGAGGCGTACCGCATGGCCAGTTCGCCCGTCGACCAGCCGTCGCATTCGGTGTCGGGGAAGTCGAAGTCGTACTGGCCGGGAGGCAACGCCTCGAATTCCGGCCCCGGCGTGCCGACCGTGATCCGCTGCCAGGGCGGCGTCGACCGCGCCGGAGCCGATACGTCCGGTGTCCCGGCGGACAGGAGTCCGTCGTCGGGGTTCACGCTCACACCTCGTCGATCGCCATGGTGAACTGATCGGGACGGTTCACGACGAGTTGCGGATTCGCCGAGTTCAGCGCGTACCCGGAGGCGACCAGGCTGGCGGTCAGCGAGTGGAAGAACTCGGAGATGGCCTGGCCGAGGTCGGTCCCGGCCTTCGCGACGAAGGCGAACTCGGGACGGGTCGCCACTTCGAGCATGGTGTCGGCCCGGGCGTCACCGATGCCGCAGGCGATGATGTTCGGCGCCGCGGGGGTCCGGGCCCTGTCGGTCAGCTCGGCGTGCGGGCCGCGCCAGGACCTGCCGTCGGTGGGCTGCCCGTCGCTCAGCAGGAACACCACGGGGCGGTGCACCTTGTATCCCTCACCGCGCAGCCACTGCACATCGGCGGGAATCCGGTCCAGCAGATCCTCGAACACGGCCTTGTAACTGGTGAGTCCACGAATCTGCACCTTCGGCAGGGTGCTCTCGGTGCGCATGTCGGCCACGGCCAGCCGCACTTGCACGTCGTCGGAGAACCCCAGCACCGCCAGCCGCAGCTTCGCCGCGACCATCGGCTCCGCGCGAAGTCCCTCGCACAACGACACCAGCCCGTTGGAGAGTTCCTCCAGGTACGGACTCATCGAACCCGACTCGTCCGCCAGCACATACGCGGGCAGCAGCACGCCCCTCGTCTCGGACATCTTCGTTCCTCTCCCTGCGTGACGGTGTTTCCCGCGTGATAGGTGGCTCTTGCGGAGCCCGGCGTTCTCTGCCGGTCGCGTGCGACGGTCGGTCCCGTAGGGTCACGATCCGTTGTGGCAGCGGCTTCCGGCGCCCGTGGGGTTGTTCTCGATGACGCATTCCTCTTCGACGTCGCCCTGGGTGTGGTAGCTGATTGACGTCGGCACGGCGGAATTCGGGTCGCCGTATTCCGGATACGCCTCCACGTACACATGGCCGCCCGCCTTGACGGCCTTCACGACCGGCCGTTCCGCGTGCGTGTACATCCATTGGTTGGCTTCTTGGTACAGCGGAACGAAATTGCGGGTGTCGGTGTTCGACCCGCCCATGGCGAATCCGATGAGGTGTCCACGCGCCCGGTTGCTCGCGGGCAGGGTACGGAGACCCGGCAGCGCGAATCCAAGCTTGATCTGCCGGTCGCCGGTGTAGTTCTGCACGTCGAGCTGCCCGTAGGCCCCGGTGGCCACGCATTCTCCGGCCTGCTTGTGGCGGGGCAGATAGACGATGCTGCTCCCGGTGAATCCCGCGCCTGTGCCGCAACGGTCGTTGACGCGGTCGTCCGCGGGAACGGTAATGGTCCTGTCGATGACGACCGGGCCGCCGTCGACCGTCGCGGTGGCCTGTCCCCCGTGTGCGAGGACGTTGTCGAAGGCGCTCCGTGCCCGGTCGGCGTCCGTGTCGGGGGCGGCGTCACCGTGCCGGATACCGACGGCCGCGTAGTGTCCGTCCGCTTCGGGCACGACGGCGTCGTAGGTGACCGAGGGCGCCAACCGCGCCGCGTCCGCCGCCGATACGGTCGAGAGCGCGGTCGGCGAGAGCCGTACCACGACGGGCTGGAACCTCACGGGCACATGCGTCACCACCGCGTAGCGACCGAGGGACGCGACCTCGTCGGCCCGTGAGGCGGAATCGCCGCCGGGCGCCCGGATCGCCTGGCCGGTGACGTCCAGGGGCTCGGTCGCGTCCGCGCCCTGAGCCATGGTCGCGGCCTGCGGCGGCGGGGCGTCGAGCAGTGCCTGGAGCGCGGTCACCATTTGCAGGAGCAGGTGCCGATGCTCCTTCTCCAACTGATTCCGGTCGGACCTCCAGGTCCGGGTCCGCGCGTTGTGCTGAGTCATGTCCGCGGCCAACCGGGTCTTCTCGGCGCCGAGTTGAGCCTTCTCGGTGTCGAGCTGCCGCTGCTCGCCCTTGATCGACGCCGTCTCCTGGCTCAACGCGACGCCCTCGGCGTCGAGTTGCTCCTTCTGGGCCTCGGCTGTGGCGTAAGCGGACTGCTGTTCGGGGAGGACGAAGTCGTGCGGGGTGGCGTTGTAGGCCGCTACGCGTGCGTTGTAGGCGTCCATCTTGCTGTTGTGGGCCGCCGTCCTGGCCGCGCAGGCGGCATCCTTGGAGTTGTAGGCGGCGCCCCGCGAGTTGTACGAGGCCGTGGCCCTGGCCAGGGTCCGCTTCTCGGCGGTCAGCTTCGTCTCGCGCTGCTGGAGCGCCGTGACCTCGTTGTTGTAGATGACGGTCTTGAGGGTGAGGCCGGCGGAGATCCCGCCGGTGGCGGGGAGCGGCGCGGGGACCTCGGTGCTGACCGCGGCGGGCGCTGTACGGGTGATCCCAGCGGGTGCCGTACGAGGGGCCGTCGCGGTGGCGGCGGCTGCGGGGCCCGCGCCGAGGACCGGGATGGCGACGGGGACGAGCAGTGCGGTCAGGACCGGCCCCAGGGCACGACGCTCGCCGCTCCGGCGGGACCGGGAAGGAAAGCCGGGCCTCCCGCCCTTGACGTTCACTCGCCCACCCCGGCAGCGATGCGCTCGGTGAGCGTCTGGACGGTCGGCCGCCCGTCGCCCGCCTCACAGATCCCCACCTGCACGAGCGACGTGCCCTTGAGCTGGGCCCGGCGGTAGCACGCCCAGCCGTTGCCGCCGTCCTGGACGGCGGTCCAGGCGACGCCGTTCACGGTGGTGTCATCGACCCGGTAGGTCCATGGGGAGGTACGGCCGTCCTGGTCGGTGCGGACGGCCGACGGGCAGGAGCCGATCCCTGCGGTCAGCGTCCGAAGGACGGCGCTTGCCTTCTCGCTGTCGGAATAGACGCCGACGGCCTGGGTCACCGTGTAGTCGCCGAGTCCTCCGGCGTCCTGGTAGGTGGCGGACAGGAAGGCGGTCCAGTCCTTGCCGAAGACCGCCTGGGTGGTCGGCCCGACCGCTACGCGGCAGCTCGACGGATCGGCGGCCAGCGCCGGAGCGGGCTCGCCCGATCGCGGACCGGAGGTGAGGGTCATCCCCGTCAGGCGGCTCGCCTCGTCGGGAGTGAGGAGCGCGGCGTGCACCGTGCCCGCGACCAAGTGCAGCGGTACGGGGGCGGGTTGACTGGGCCAGAACCACCAGCCGACGCCTGCCAGCAGGAGGCAGGGCAACATGGCGAGGAGTACCGGCCGCCAGCGGCGTAACGTCAATCTGTTGGGCCTGGTGGCGGCCGGGGCTTGGGCAGGAGCCGGGACCGGCCCTTGCGCCGAGGTCGAGGTGGCCGAAGTACCGGCGGACGGGGGCGGCGTGGTCGGGCGGCCGGGTCGCGACGGCGCCCTGGGGGCGGGTGTCCTGACAGGCGCGGGCCGCCCCATCGGTGGCGGTGTGGCCCGAGGAGTCTGCTGCCAGGTGGGGAGTCCCGCCTCACCCGAACCGCCACGCGCCCCGGCGGCGGGGTTCGTTCGCGCTTGCCACGTGCTCTTGTCGGTCGACGCGGTCGGACCGGGTGCGTCTTGCTCAGGCACAGTCACTCCCTCCATGCGGTTGCCGGACGCACCGACTCTGCTGCCGCACGTGGCCGTACGTAACCTGAGGGCTCTCAGGGTCCTCACAACTTCCCCACCGGCCTCGTCCGTCCCGTGCGCGGGCCGTTGCTAAACTCCTGGCCCTGCGGGGGCGGGCAGCGGGCGGATGACGCGGATGACACGAGGCGCACACGGCATGGAAACGGTCATCGTTCAACTCACGGACGCACCAGGGCAGGAGGCCGAGCGGCCCGGTCGGCCCCGGCAACTCGCCCTCGGCCCCGGGCAGGTGGCCACGTTCGGACGCGGCACCGAGGAACAGTCCGTCGACATCCCCCTCCTCGGCGAGGGTGTCTCCCGCTACGCGGGCGAACTCACCGCGAGCGACGACCACTGGCGGCTGACGAACTTCAGCGCCCGTACGACGTACGTCGTGGAGAATCTGGAAGGCGGCGGCGAGTACGTGAAGGTCGCCCCGCGCCGGCTGGGCGCGCCCATCCCGTTCGAACTCTCCCGCGTGGTGCTGCCGTTGACCGATGGCTTCACCCGGTTCACCGTCTTCGCCCCGCGTCATGCCTTCCTCGACCCCGGACCGGAGGCCCCCACCGGCCACGCGGCCGGGCTCACCCTCATGCCCTTCGCGCTCGACCCGACGGCCAAGTACTTCCTGGTGCTGCTCGCCCTGTGCGAGCCCCGGCTGCGCGACCCGTCCAGCCTTGCCATCCCCACGGTCGGCGAGGTCGTCACCCGGCTGCGTCCTCTCCCCGACTGCGGTGACCTGACCGCGTCCGCCGTCAATTTCCACATCGACTACCTGGCGGGCTCCAAGCTCAAGGTGCGCGAGCGCACCGGCACGCAGGACAGCCCACGCCTCGGCTGGAAGCGCGAGGCCCTCGTCTCGCTCGCCCTCCGCTTCGACCTGATCCAGGAGAAGGACCTCCAGATCTTCTGGAATCCGCGCGCGTGAGCGCCGGTCGCCGCGCGCGTGAGCGCCGGGCCCCCGCCGTCGGCCGCACGCCTTCCGCAGCGAGCTGATGCGATGTCACATCGCTTGGGCGCCAGGGGCTTTCCCTTCATTCACTCCTGGCGCATCTGGCAGACTGTGCGCTCCGGCTGACAGCCGGTGACCGGGGGAATTCTGGAGGACGGGCGTGTGGGATCGGGGCACCCTGCTCGGCGGGCGCTACACGTTGGCGGAGCGGATCGGCGGGGGCGCCATGGGCGATGTCTGGCGGGCCGACGACGGAGTCCTCGAACGCCGGGTCGCGGTAAAGGTCCTGCGCCCGGAGCTGTTCGGCGACGCCAGGTTCGCCAAGCGGTTCCGGCGCGAGGCCCTGATCCTCGCCGCGCTGGACCACTCGGGCATCGTCGACGTCCACGACTACGGTGAGAACGCCGTCGGCGACGGTACGCGGGTGGCGTACATCGTCATGGAACTCGTCCAGGGCCGACCGCTCGATCAGCTTCTCAACGAGGGCGGGCCCCTGCCGCCGGAGCAGGCGCTCACCACCGCCGCCGAAGCGCTCGACGCGCTGCACGCCGCACACCGGCAGCGGATCGTGCACCGCGACATCAAGCCGTCCAACCTGCTGATCTGCGACGACGGCCGGGTGAAGGTCACCGACTTCGGCATCGCCAGCGACCTCGCCACCTCCAAGATCACACCCGATCACGCCATCGTCGGCACCGCCCTCTACATCGCGCCCGAGCAGGTCGAGGGCCACGACGTCAGCGCGGCTTGTGACCTCTACTCGATGGGCGTCGTCTGCTACAAGATGCTCACCGGGAAACTGCCCTTCGACGGCGACCGGCCCATCGAGATCATGCTCAAACATGTGCAGCAGCCGGCGCCGGCCCTGCCCGCCGACTTCCCTCCCGCCGTGCGCGACTTCGTCGCCACCGCCCTCGCCAAGAAGCCCGAGGAGCGCTTTCCCGACGCCGCGGCGATGGCAGAGGCGGCCCGGGCCGCGGCCTCCGCGGGCGCGAGCGGCGCGGTGACCGGCGAAGCCGTCGTCTCCCTCGCGTCCGGAGGGCCGGCCGGGGCCGTGGTCGCTCCCCGGCAGGAGCGGCCGGCGCGTGGGCGTCGCCGCGTCCTCGTACCCGCGCTCGTCTTCTGCCTCGTCGCGGTGGTCGCCGGAAGTCTCCTGCTCCTGCGCCCCTCGCTCTTCCGTGCCGATACGGGCACTTCCGGTCGAGGCGTTCCCGCGTCCACGTCCGGCTCGGCGTCCGCATCAGCCTCCCCGTCAGCGTCAGGGGCCGCGCCCAGTTCGCACGGTCCCGGCGCGTCGCCTTCGGGTTCCGCGTCGCGTACGGCCTCGGCGTCACCTTCCGCCGCGACGAGCGGCAGCGCGGGCGCGGCGGGCCTGCCGCACTCGTCCCCGTCCGCGGCGTCGGCGTCGGCGTCGGCGGCGGGAAGCCCTTCCGCCACCCGCCAAAGCGACACGTCCGCCACCACCGAACCGGGCACGTACCCGATCGACGGCGTGAGCATGAGCGACGACCCCGCCGCGATCAAGGGCTCCGGCGCCTCCGCCGGTCCCGCCGGTGGCTGCACCGCGTGGCTCGACGACGCGGGCTCCGGCAAGCTCTACGGCATGCTGAACACCAGCTACTTCGAGACCTGCCACGCCGAGTTGATCCGCGACGACGGGCTGACCGTCGGCCTCGCCGCCTCCACCGGCGCCGAACGCACCGGCACCGTCTCGGACATCAACCACAGCACCCGCATCTGCGTCTGGCAACAGGGCGCAAGCGCCGACAAACAGTGCTCCGCCACGATCATCATCCACAACGGCGCCCCCACGCTCCGCTGACCGCCGTCCACCTCAGCGCACAGCCTCAGCTGATCACGAGACGGGCGGAAGGTGCTGTGAAGCCGGGCGATGCAACGGCGGACGGACCGTGACATCCACATGCACCACCTGCCCCGCTTCGACCGTGACCTCCTGTGATTCGCCCGTCCACTCGCGCCTCGCCTCCGCAATGCCGTGGGTACGGATTGCGTAAATGCCGGGCAGAAGACTCAAGGAGTAGCGTCCAAGACGATTCGTGATCATCGCGATGCTCCGCACCTCGACCGACGAAATCGCTTTCGGCTCCATGACAAAATCGGGGAGCACCGAACCATCGGCCAGGCGAACGACCCCCTTCACCAGCCCTCGAACCGGCTTTACCGCACCGTGCGAAAAGGTGGCCACTTCTTCCCCCGCTCGACCGAACCACAACAGCGATCGTGACTCAGACGACCGCCGGCATGCGCAGTGCGGGCGGCGGGCGATCTGCTCGTCATGTTCCGGGATCATTGTGGCGATGTCGCGCTCGCGCAGCCACGCCCGGTTCAGCCTAATGGTCAGACGGGATCGGTGAACGAGATCGGTTTGCCGGTGGCTTGGGCGTAGGCGATCTCCCGGGTCGTGGACTCACCGACGTAGCCGCCGGGGTTGACGATCAGAACGCGGTCGGCCAGGTCGATCTTGCGCAGGTGGAGGGCGTCCAGTGCGGTCTTCTGCTCGGTGGTGATCGGCGCGTCCGCCTCGCCCGGCGCGACGACGATCGCACCGGCGAAGGTCAGGTCACGGTTCGCCGCGCGCATCTCGGCCACGAACCGGGTGGAGCCGCAGATGCAGACAATCTCGGGCCGGTCGGCCACGGCTGAGTCCTTCGGGTCGAACGGGAAACCGTCGGAGTCGACAGTTTACGCGGCGAGATGGACACCACGCGGCCGGCGGGAGGCGGCGTGCTCGACGTCGAGAGGTCAGGGGGCGCCCGGCTCACCGGCTTCCGCTGGCGACACAGCCTAGAGCGCGGGTTGGGCGGGGATGGGGGGCGCGTCGGTGGGGTCCGGTGGCGCGGGGGTGGGGCGGCGGAATCGGCGGAGGTGGGCGGAGAGGGAGAGGTAGAGGCGGTCGGGGAGGAAGGCGGTGTCGGCGATGATCATCGCCGCGGAGAAGAGCGGAAGGCCGAGGAAGAGGGCGATGCCGGTGTGCATGCCGATCAGGACGACGAGGACGGGGTATTTGAGGCGGCCGAACAGAACGAAGGGGAAGGCGACTTGGACGAGGACGGTCACGTAACCGGCGATGACGAGCACCGTCGGAAAGCTGTCGGCGAGATGGGACAGCGCGGGCCAGGGCTGGAAGAGGGGGAGGTTGAGTACGTCGTGCAGGGCGGTGCCGTTGCCCCAGGAGGCGCCCTGGACCTTGTAGAGGCCGGCGGATCCGTAGAGGAAGCAGACCTGGGCCGCGATGACGAACATGCCGCAGTTGTGCAGCACCGTGGTCAACGTGCGCCGGACGTAACGGAGTTGCACGAAGGCGAGCGCGTCCGGGCGGGCGGGGCGAAGCCGAGTGCGGCGTGCGTCCAGGGACCAGCGTCGTCCGCAGGCGGTGAACATCAGGTAGACGGACATCAGCAGGGTGAGGTTGTCGCCGCCGTCCGTCATGAAGAGCGCCCTGGCGTGGAATGAGGCGACGACGACGGCGAAGAGCACGGAGACCGCCCGCGTCCGCCAACCCAGCGCGAAGAGCGCGCAGATGATCACGGCGAAGGCGTAACAGGTCTCGAAGTAGACCTTGTTGTCGGACAGCGTGAGGACGCTGGCCCAGCCGCTCTGGGCGAAGAGCTGCCGGGCGAGGTCGGGAGTCCACGGCGAGCCGGGTCCCCAGATCTCGTCGCGATGCGAGAACTCCCGCAGCAGGAAGACGAGGTAGAGCAGTCCGTATCCGATCCGCAGCACGGCCGCCGCGTACTGGGACACCGGTCGCTCCGTGAGCAGGGCGTACGCCCGGCCGGTCCCGTTCGGGGTGGGCCGCGGCACACGGGGCGCCGGCCGCACCGCGTCCTCGGTGGACGTCACCTGGTCAGTGGTCATTCGAGGGCACCTTCCACCAGGGCAGCAAACGGGTGTCGGCGGCCGTGGCCGCGGTGGCGACCGGACGCGCGTGCTGGACGGCGACGGGCACGGTGACCACTCGGAGTTGGACGGACTGGACGGGACCGTCGCCGACGGGTCGGCGGGCCCCCACGCGCTGCACCGCGATGTTGCGCAGGTACCGCTGGGTCATGACCGCGCGGTCCGAGTGGGGCTCGTCGTCGCTCCCGTGCGTGTCGACGTAGGAGGACCAGGCCCGGCGCAGCATGTTCTGGTGGGTGTGGCTGGGGAACGGGTCGTGCTCGACCGCCGCCGTGTCGGCTGCGGTCAGGTCGACCCACGCGGTGACGTGCATGGTCCCGTCGGGGCCGGTGCTCGCGACACGGGCGTAGACCGTCCGGTCCACCGACTCGGGATCCGGCGCGAACAACTGCCAATTCTGCTCGAAGACCGGGTAGATCCAGGCGTTGATCTGGCGGCCGAACCGCTGCGAGATCGGATTGGCCGGTGCCACGTGCAGGAACACCATGGCCACATGGGTCAACGCCGTGGCCACGATCAGCGCGATTGCGATCCCCATGCCCGCTCTCAGCGGGACGGGCAGTCGGTGTTGTCCGGAGAACTCCGGTGATTCGTCCGGCAATTCCCGTACGTGCGTGTCGGAATCGACCCGCACCGCTGTCCCTGCTGCCCGCATCTGCGCCTGCCCTCTACTTTCCGCTGCTGCCTTTTGTGCGGCCCGGTGCCGCGGCGCGCGGCGGATTCGGTGTCGATTCCGCCGCGCACCGCTTGGTCGCTCACCGAGCGGGGTCGTGCTCCGGGCGCGTCAGCGCTGGTGACCCGCCGGGGAAGCGGGTTGTGCGCCGTAGCCCTGGTTGTCGGACCAACCGCCGGGCTTGCCCGGCTTCTTCTTCGGCGGGCAGTGCTTCACGGGCTTCTTGGGCGGGCAGTGCTTCACCGGCTTCTTCGGCTTGCAGTGCTTGCCCGGGTAGTGACCCGTGCCGCCGGTCGAACCGCCAGTGGTGGCCCCGCCGGTCGTCGTACCACCCGTCGTGGTGCCGCCGGTCGTGGTGCCGCCAGTGGTCGTGCCACCGGTCGTCGTACCACCCGTGGTCGTCCCACCGGTCGTGGTGCCACCGGTCGTCGTCCCACCCGTGGTGGTCCCGGCCGTCGTCCCACCCGTGGTCGTCCCGCCCGTGGTGGTTCCCGCCGTCGTACCGCCCGTGGTCGTACCGCCGGTGGTCGTGCCACCCGTCGTCGTGCCACCGGTCGTGGTCCCGCCGGTGGTCGTGCCACCGGTCGTCGTACCGCCCGTGGTGGTGCCACCGGTCGTCGTGCCCGTGCCGCACGCCGGCCGCGTGATGCGGTTGGTGTCCAGCGTCACCGAGCCGTTACGGGCCAGGGCGCGGCCGTCGATGCTCGCGCCCGTGGTCACGTTGATCGAGGTCAGGGCGAGGATGTTGCCCACGAAGGTGGAGTTGGTGCCGATCGTGGCCGAACTGCCGATCTCCCAGAAGACGTTGCACGGCGAGGCGCCGTTGACCAGGAGAACGCGGCTCGCGGACGCGGTGGTCAGGCCGGAGCCCACCTGGAACACCCACACGGCGTTGGGATCGCCCTGGGCGTCGAGGGTCAGCGTGCCGGTGAGACCGAGCGTGGACGAGGAGGTGTAGACGCCGGGGACCAGGGACAAACCCCCGGCGTCCGGGGGCAGCGCCGAGTCCGTGGCCTGTCCTGCGGCGTCGTTGAACGCTGTGACCAGGTCGGACTTCGCCTGGAGGGCGACCGCGTCCGCCGAGTGCTGGGCCCCGTTGACCAGGCCGGGCGGGAACCCGGTGATGGCGGTGCCGGGGCTCACCCCGAGGTCTCCGGTGATCACCGAAGGACCCGTGTTGGTGACCGTCTGACCGGCCAGTACGGCGAAACTGTCCGCCGTTCCCAGCGGGACGGCCGTGGCGGTGGCATCCGCCTGGGTCGACACCGCGGCGACGAGAGACGCGGCGATCAGCGGCGCGACCACCGCCGCGACCCACGTGGGAATGGTGCGACCTTTCGGCGCGGGCAGGATCTGTGACGTCATAGAGGCGTGACTCCTGACAGGAACGGCAGCGAAGCCCGAAAGGCGGGTTCTGAGGACGGCCGACTCCGTGCCAGGCACACTAAAGAAAGAGATGCGGAAGCGATGCACGCATACGAGTGAAGGATTGATTTATCAACCGGCATGGTCGAATATCGCAGAATCGCGAGGCCGGAAAAACGTTCCCGCTATTGCACGTCACGCCGGAATGCGCCGCGAGGAAATCATCGCCATGAGCGGCCGATCAAGAGCGCGGGTGCCCGCCGGTCGCGCTCAGGCGGACCGATCCGGCCCATCTGCGGTCGCCCGAAACGGAGTTCGGCCCCGCGCGGACGCGCTCCGGGGTTCAGTCCTGGAGCGCGGACGGCAAGGACGCCGCCAACTCGTCCAGTCTCCGCGCGGAGCGCGCCAGGATCGCGTACCGCCAACTCACGCCGTCCGCAGGGGCGTCGGCGTAGAGGACGACGCCGTCGCCGCGTTCGGGGTCGTAGTCCAGCGCGCGGTCACGGAGGCGGTCGAGTGCGGCGGTGAAGGAGTACGGACCGGACGCGTGGACCGTGCCCGTCGTCCAGGTGACGGGGGTGCCGCGGGCGAGGCGGACGACCAGGTCGTACGGGGTGGTCGTCGCGGTGCGGCGGACGTTGGACTCGGTGGCGTACAGGGTGCCGTCGGTGGCCACGAGGGCGTCGATGTCGTAGGGACCGCGGTAGCCGTGCGCGATCAGGTGGCGGCCGAGGGCCATGCCCCAGTCGCGCAGTTCGTCGCACACCGTCGGGTGCACGATGCCGCGCAGCGGAGCCCGGTAGCCGGTGAAGGAGCCGTCCTCGGTGCGCATGGCACCGTCGAAGAGCGGTCGCGGCGCGTCGGCCGCGGCCACGAACTGGGCGCTGATCGAGACGGTGTGGGGGACGTACTCCTCCACGGTCCAGCGGCTCTCCGACCCGAATCCTTCTGACGCGAAACCGTCCGGCCCGAAACCGTCGACACCACGTCCGTCCACGCCCAAGCCGTCCGAGCCCAGACCGTCCGGCCCGACGACACCACGTCCGTCCACGCCCGAGCCGTCCGCCGCGACCAGCGGATCCTCGGCGCCGACAAACCGCAGCCCGTGCCCGCCCGCCGACCGGTCGGGTTTCACGACACCGCGCCCGGAAACGGCCGCGCGGAGCACCGCGCGTACGGTCTCGCGCAGGTCCGGCCCCGAGCAGGTGCGCCCGTACGGCACGCGCATCCCGGTCCGCTCGGCCACGGCGCGGAAACCGGCCTTGGTGTTGCACAGCTCCGTGACCGCCAGCGCTTCGGCGCCGACCGCCGGCCCGCCGCGACCGCAGGGGGACACCGGCACTCCCAGCGCGGCGGCGAGCGCGAACGTCGAGGCGTCCAGGGCGATGGGCAGCAGCCGGGTGCCGGGGCGGGCCGCCGCGAGCGCGCGCAGCTCGTCGGTCAGGCCGGGCGTGTCGGCCACGGAGTCGGCCATCGCGACACCGGGTCGGTCACGGACGGTGACGATCCGTACGGAGTCCCTCGGGACGCCGGTCAGGGCGCACGCGTACCGCGCGAACGGCTCGGACAGCGGGACCGGGGTCAGCAGTACGTCACCGGGCCGGGTCAGCCAGATCTTCCGCGGGGCCTGCTCGGCCCACCGGGCGACCACGGCGTGTTCCCGCAGGTCGACAGCGAGTGCGGAGGCGAAGTTGGCAAGAACGATCAATGATGGAGTGCCACTGTCCTTCGGCGCCATAGAGGGTGTGTGCCCGCGATCGCGGCGGGAAACCCGGTTCCGGAATTTCCGGAACCGTCCGAATCCCTATCGGGTCGCCGTCCGTCGATTGGTACCCCGCATCCGGGGCAGTCGGCCCTGGACCACACAAATAGGTGACTCAAAGTCATCGCATCATGCGTCGGAGGTGGACCGTGCTGTGTATGCCAGGTGTCTATCAACCCCAGCAGGACACCCACCTCCTGATGCGGGCCATGTGCCGCGAGGCCGTGGCGCCCGGGATGCACGTACTGGATCTGTGCACCGGCAGCGGCGCGCTGGCCATCTGCGCCGCGCGGCTGGGCGCCCGGGTGACCGCCGTGGACATCGCGTGGCAGGCCGTGCTCTCGGCCCGCGCGAACGCCCTCAGGGCCGGGCGACGGGTACGGGTGCTGCACGGCGACCTCGCGGGGCAGCGGGGACGGCACGACCGCCCGTACGACCTGGTGGTCAGCAATCCGCCCTACGTCCCCTCCCCCGCGGCCGAGCCGCCGGTACGGGGCGCGGCCCGCTCCTGGGACGCGGGGCACGACGGGCGGGCGGTCGTGGACCGGATCTGCGCGACCGCGCCGCGCGTCCTGGCGCCGCACGGCGTCCTGCTGATGGTGCACTCGGCGCTGTGCGGGGTCGAGGCGACGCTGGCCTCCCTGGCGGAGGCCGGGCTGCGCGCGGCGGTGACCGACCGGGAGCTGATCCCCTTCGGGCCCGTACTGCGCGGACGAACGGCGTGGCTGCGGCAGGCGGGACTGATCGACGGGGAGCAGGACAAGGAGGAGCTGGTGGTGATCCGTGCCGAACACGCCTGAGCGCCCGCGCCGCGTCCTGGTCGAACGGGACGGGCCCGTCCTGGTCGAGGGGCCGGTGACCGTCGTCGGTGACGACGGTGTCGCCGTGACCTCGCACCGCTTCATGGTCGCGGTGTGCACCTGCCGCCGCAGCCGGACGCACCCGTGGTGCGACACCAGCCACCGCCGCCGGTCCAAGGGCGGCGGGGACGGAGAGCCGCCGGCGTGCGGCGCGCAGCGGACGGCTCCGGCCGGGCCGGAGGGAGAGTCCTGATGACGACCGCGTACCCGACCGCGAACCCGACCGCGGACCCGCCGACCGCGAACCCGACCTCCTACCGTGAGTCGCGTGCCACCACTCCCCCGCTTCCGACGCCCCGCGGGCCGCTGTCGGCCGCCGTGGTGGCGTCGCTGCGCGACGGCGCGGGAGAGCTGCCCGGCGCCGGTGCCGTGGCCGCCGCCGATCCGTACGGCGACGACCTGCAACTCGCCCTGTATTCGCTGTACGAATTGCACTACCAGGGCTTCGCGGGTGTGGCCGACGACCGTGAGTGGGACGTGGAGCTGCTGCGGACGCGCGGCTTCCTGGAGGACCGTTTCCTGCGCCAGGTGCGCGCGGACGCGCCGACCCGCCCGCACGCGGCGGACTCCGTCGCCGCCCTGCTGGTCGAACCGGTGGGAGACGACGGCACCGGTGTCAGTCATTACCTCCAGCCCGAGGGCCATCTCGAGCACTTGCGGGAGTACGCGGCCCTGCGGTCCCTGTACCACCTCAAGGAGGCCGATCCCCACGCCTGGGTGATCCCGCGCCTCCACGGCCGGGCGAAGGCGGCGATGGTCGCCGTCGAATTCGACGAGTTCGGCGGCGGGCACGCGGAGGACATCCACGCGCGGCTCTTCGCCGACCTGATGACGGACCTCGGCCTGGACACCGCGTACGGCCGCTATCTGGACGCGGCGCCCGCCGAGGCGCTGGCGGTGGTCAACCTGATGTCGCTCTTCGGCCTGCACCGCGCGCTCCGCGGCGCGCTCGTCGGGCACTTCGCCGCCGTCGAGATCACCTCGTCGCCGGGTTCCCGGCGGCTGGCGCAGGCGATGCGCGCCAACGGCGCGGGCCCTGCCGCGGAGCGCTTCTACGACGAGCACGTCGAAGCGGACGCCGTCCACGAACAGGTCGTACGCCACGAGGTGATCGCTCCTCTGCTGGCCGCGGAGCCGCAGTTGGACGCCGGCGTGGTCCTCGGCATCGAGGCGACCGGGCTGCTGGAGGACCGTCTCGGCGCGGCGCTGCTCGACGCCTGGCGGAACGGACGCAGCGCGCTGCGCACGCCGTTGGAGCCGCTACGGGACTGGCCGTCGCCGCGCACCGGAGGCTGACGGTTCCCCTGCCCGACGCGGGTCCGAGGAATTGACCCACCGGCCCGGTCCGGTGGCGGCACCATGGGCTTGGGGGCGCGCCGCCGGGCCGGTGGCCTCTTCCGGGGGGGCGGGATACGGGTCAGGACGGACGCGGGGGGCGGGCCGTGTGGTCGGGGTGGCCGTGCGTGCGGCGCGCCTCCTTCATCTCGGCCTCGTGGATGTGGCGCGCGCCGCCCGCCAGGTCGGTGCGGATCTGCTCCTCCATGCGCCGGAAGGGTTCGACGTACGTGTCGTCGTACGCCTCGACCATCTGGAAGGTCCAGTAGCCCGGCAGGACGTTGCGGCCGACGATCTCGCGTTCGAGCCGCTCCGCGTGTTCCGCGTGGCCCGCGGCCCTGAGGTGCTCGACCGCCTCGCCGAGTCGCAGGTCGGCTCCCCCGGTGAGCTGGTGGAAGTCGTACAGCCGCCCGCGCGCCCGCTCCACCGTCTCGAGGGCTTCGGAGAGGATGCCGAGCGCCTCCACCGAGGCGTCGCTCAGCCCTGCGGGACGTCGGGCCGGTGCCGCGGGGCCGCGCTCTTGTTCATGGTTGGTCATGTGCAAGACCTTCCCCGGCCGGCCGTGTCCATCACGGCGATCGGAGCGTCCGGCGCGACCGGCCCGCGGCGGGAGGCCGGGGGCACACCGGGGACGGCCGGCGGCCACGGCGTCGCGGGGAAAACCCGTTGGCGAAGCGTGCCCGGACCTTGCTACCCTCCCCGAGGCCGTGCGAGAGAACGAGGAGGTGGTACCCGTGAACGCAGTATCGACATGGGTGCTCCCCTCTGGGGCCACGGTCGGGCGATAGGTCGTCCGGGAGCGCCGTCAACGAGCACTCCCGAAAGGCACGACCATGCGATTCACTTCTGAGCAGCGCCTCGACGAAGGCGTCCTCGAACGCGAATTCACCCTCGGCGAGATCCCCGGCATTTTGTGGACGCCCGATGCGGCGTCCGCGGCGGCACCGGCGCCGCTGATCCTGCTCGGCCACCCTCCCCTCGGGCTGCGCAAGATGTACCCCCGGCTGCTGGGCCGGGCCCTGGGCTGCGCGGCGGAGGGTTTCGCCACGGCCACCATCGAACTCCCCGGAAGCGGCGAGCGGCCTCGCCTGCCCGCCCTCGACGAGGCCCGCGCCGACCTGCGCCGGGCGATGGAGACCGGCGAGCCGGTCGGCGACGAGATCGTCCACGCCCTTGTCCTCCCCCTGGTGGAGGCGGTCGTCCCGGAATGGCGGGCCGCCCTGGACGCCCTTCTCGCACTGCCCGAGGTCGACGGCCCGGTCGGGTACTCGGGAGGGGTGATCTCCGTCGGCGTCCGGCTGGCGGTGGTCGAGCCGCGCGTCTCGGCCGCCGTTCTGTTCGCCGGGAGCCTCGTGCCCCGCGCCATCTTCGAGGAGGCCAAGCAGGTCACCATTCCCCTGCACGTCCTCCTTCAGTGGGACGACGAAGGCAACGACCGGCAGGCGTCCCTGGATCTCTTCGACACCTTCGGCTCCAAGGAGAAGTCCCTCCACGCCCACCTCGGCGGACACGCCGGAGTCCCGCAGTCCGCGGGTGCCGCCGCGGCCCAGTTCTTCACCCGCCACCTGAAGTAGCGGCGCGCCGTCAGACCGGTCCCGGACGGTAGCCCGCTCCGACCGGGACGGCCCCGCAGGAGCGCCGCCGCCGGCTCGGCGGCGCTCCTCCACACACAGCCCTACGACCGAAGGCACCAGGGAGCGACGCGGGTCGGTCACCTCTGGTCCGACGGGACTTCTCTGACTAGAGTCAGAGAATGGACGCACGAGAGATCGCCCAGGTGCGGCGGTTCAACCGCACCGTCACCGAGCGCGTGGGCGTGCTCCACGACCGTTATCTGGGCCGCGACCGGCCGATCGGTGAGGCCCGGCTCCTGTGGGAGATCGGCGAACGGGGCCAGGACGTACGCCGGTTGCGCGAACGGCTCGGTCTCGACTCGGGATACGTCAGCCGTCTGCTGCGCTCCCTGGAGACGGACGGGCTGGTGACGGTGGAGCCGCTGCCCCGCGACAGACGGGTGCGCACGGTCCGGCTCACCGACGCCGGTCGCGCCGAGCGCGCGGTGCTCGACGGTCGCAGCGACGAACTGGCGGGCTCCCTGCTGGAGCCGCTCAACGCCGTCCAGCGCTCCCGGCTGGTCGCCGCCATGGCCGAGGTCGACCGGCTGCTGACCGCCGCGACGGTCACGCTGGACGTCGTCGACCCGGACCACCCCGATGCCGAGCACTGCATGCGCTCCTACTTCGCCGAGTTGCGCGAACGCTTCGACGCCGGTTTCGATCCCGCGCGCAGTCTCCTGCCCGACGCCGGTGAACTCCGGTCGCCGCACGGCCTCTTCCTGGTCGCCCGGCTGCACGGTGAGCCGGTCGGCTGCGCCGGTCTGAAGCTGCCGCCGGGGGCCCCGGCCGAGATCAAGCGCATGTGGGTCGCGCCGCGGGCCCGCAGACTCGGCCTCGGCCGCCGCTTCCTGGCCGAACTGGAACTGCGGGCCGCCCGCAACGGCCGGGACCTGCTGCGCCTTGACACCAACAAGGCGCTGAACGCCGCGATCAGCCTGTACCACTCCTGCGGTTTCGAGGAGGTCGCGGCCTTCAACGACGAGCCGTACGCCCACCACTGGTTCGAGAAGCGGATCACCACACCGCCGTCGGGATGAGTCCCCACCGCCACGAGGTCCGCGGCCACTGCGGCCTCACCCGGTGAAGGGGTGGGGGCCGAGGCGGCCCCAGGTGATGAACAGGGCCAGGCAGAGATAGAAGAGGTTGAGGAGGACGAAGGGGGCTTCGGCCGGGCGACGGGCGTGGGTGGTCATCGCGCCGACCATCAGGAGGCACCAGCAGATCGCGGTGACGGGGACGAAGAAGGGGGCCACGTCGAGAGCGGCGGGAAGGATGAGGCCGAAAGCGGCGAGGAGTTCGAGGACGCCGAGGGATTTGACGAAGGTGACACTGGCGTCACCGGTCCAGCCGCCGCCGTGAGTGGCGGTCAGTTTGTCCTTGGGAATGAATGCCTTGGAAACACCGCCGGTCAGTGCCACCGCGGCCAGCAGCCCGGTGACGATCCACAGCGCGAGGTTCATCGTCCGCTCCTTGATCGGGAATTGCCTGTGTCCCGTAGGACGAGACAGCCGCCGCGCCCTGTGACACGCCAGCGGAAACGGCGCGGGACGAAGGCGGGAACGGGCACGGAGCGAAGGCAGGAACGGGCGCGGGACGAAGGCAGGACCGGGGGCGGCACGACGGCAGGACTGGCACGGGACCGGGCGCGGCCAAATACGCTGAATTTGCGCATGCTTGAACCTTGTGCGGGCCGCTTTCACCCCTTTTACCCTCCCCACAGAACCCGTGGGACCGAGAAGTGAACTCCCGCCACTGGCGTCCCCACACGTAACAAAGCGACCAATTGAACCCATGTGATGCAGGTCGGTCCAACCTGCTTACGGGGTGGGGTGACGTACCGCTATTCTCAGCCCCCGAGTGTTCGTAGAACGACGTCAGCAGGGAGACAAGTCACCATGTCGCACGATGTACCGCCGCCGGGCCCACCGACTCAGCCGCCGAGCGCGAGCGGCCCGTCCGGGGGTTCTTTCGACCCGGCTTCGGTCAACCGACTCGACTGGGCAATTCTCGGTATCGGGTTCATTGTGTTGATCTTCTCGTTCTTCGACTACTACTCCTGGGATTTCGGGAGCGGTTACGGCATCAACCTCGGCAGCGTGAGTTGGAGTGCCTGGCACTTCAGCCACGGGCTGTTCATAGCCTGGTTCGCGATGGTCATCACGGTGCTCAGCGCCGCGGTGCTCGCAGTCAGCCTCTTCGTGCCCACCGTCACGCTGCCCGCGCCCGACCGCATGCTGACCTTCGTCGGCTTCGCGGTGGGCTTCGTCCTGTACCTGATCGCGATCTTCGCGCACTCCGACTTCGGCCCGGCCGGTGGCCACGGCTTCAGCTTCTGGGTGAGCCTGATCCTCGCCGGTGTCGGCGCGGTCCTCGCTCTCATGCGGGCCCAGCAGACGAACACCGCACTGCCCGGCAAGCTCAACAGCCTCCCGCGCGTCGGCCGGTAGTCAGGCAGTCCGCAGCACCACTCGCACCACACGCGGCACCGGCCGGACCGCCGCCCCACCCTCAGTACGGTGGAGGCGGCGGTCGGGCTCGCGGCTCTCGCGCACCGACGCGTGCGCGCCGCGCACCACACGCGCTATGCCTACGCCCTGCCCGCCGCTGCCACCGCCGCCCGTACGAACGAGGCGACAAGCGCCCGGTCGTCGCTGCGCGACCACGCCACGACCAGCCGGCTCGTGGGCGCGTCGGTCACCGGCACGCACACCAGACCCGGATGCGCCGGCTCGGCGAGCGACCGCGGCAGCACCGCGATCATCCGCCCCAGCACGATCATCTGGACCATCTGCGGCACGTCCGCGACCTCCGGCCCGCTCCCGTCGTCGGGCACACCCGCCCAGCCCACGCCCTGCCAGCGCGGCAGCGTCTCGCCGTCCAGATCCGCGAGCCGCAACTGCGCACGCCCGGCCAGCCGGTGGTCACGCGGCATGATCGCCACCCGCCCCTCCACGAACAGCGTCTCGGACGCGAGCCCGGTCAGGTCGTCGAACGGCGCGTACAGCAGCGCCACATCGGCCCTGCCGTCCCGCAGGTGGTCGGCCCGGTCGGTGGCGCCGCCGAACAGCACGTCCACCCGGCGCGCGTCCGGCCGTTCCGCGTACGCGGCGAGGATCCCGGACAGCAGATTGGCGTCGCCGCCCGGCTTGATCACCAGCCGCAGCTGGGCCCGCGCGTCACCGGCCCGGCGCGCGCTCTCGGCCGCCGCGCCGACCGCGTTGAGCGCGTGGCGGCCGTGGTGCAGCAGCGCCTCCCCCGCCGGGGTGAGCGCCACATGGCGGCTCGTACGGGTCAGGAGCAGGACACCGAGGCGCGACTCGACCCGCCGGATCGCCTTCGACAGCGCGGGCTGCGCGATGGACAGGCGCTCGGCGGCGCGGCCGAAGTGCAGTTCCTCGGCGACCGCGACGAAGTACTCCAGCTCGCGCGTCTCCAGGTCACTCATGCCCTCAGGTTATCGCTGATGATCCAGAAGGTCTTGGACGTGGCGGCCGGGCGGCGGTTCCATGGACCCATGATCAGCCACACGATGATTGTCTCGTTCGAACCGTCGATCCCGGACGCGGACCTGGATCAATACCTCAAGGACATCGAAAGCCTGATGGTGGGCTCCGGGCACGTGCGTACCTTCTCCGCCCGGCGCCACATCCGTGTTCCCGCGGACGACCACAGCCCGGTGTTCACCGCCACCGCGATCGTCCACATCGGCGTCGCCGACCTCGACGCGCTCAACGCGGCCTTCGCCATTCCCGGCACCGAGGAACTCATCAGCCGCTGGCAGGCCCGCTACCCGTACCAGGTCGTCTGGGCCAACCACGAGCCGCTGGCCTGACCGACCGACCGGGCGGGCGCGTGTTCAGTGCGCGCGCTTCCGCCGCACCCACGCCACGACGAAGCCGACGGCGGGCAGGGGCAGGGCCAGGACCGCGAAGAGCGCGGCCAGCACGAGGACGATCGCCGCCTTGCCCGCCGGGCCCTCGTCACTGGCGCCGACGATCCGGACCGCGCAGGAGGCCGCCGCCCCGGCCACCGCGAGTGCGGCCACGGCGACGGCCTCCCGCCGGACGCCCAGGCGTCCGAGCCGGACGCCCAGCGGGATGCCCAGGACGCCGACGGCGGCGAAGGCGGCCAGCAGGGTGACCACCGTGGGGTCGACGGGCGAGGCCGCCCTCGACGCCCACGGAGTCGCCACCGCGGCGGCGATCCATGGGGCCGAGGACAGCCAGGCCCTACGCGTCGTGCGTGTCATCCGTTATTTGTTCTCCATGGCGTTCCGCAGATTGCGGGCCTGCTGCTGCCACTGCTGCTTGGCGGCGCCCATCTTGACCCCGGCCCACGCGAACCAGTTCGAGCCCGTCGTGTACGCCTTCTGCGTCAGGTACACGCCGTCCTTCCGGGACGAGATCGAGAACTTGATCTGCGAACCGGCGTCGTCGAAGTATCCCTTGTTGGTCACCGTGAAGGTGAAGGAAGTCTTGTCCTTGAAGGACACCTTCACCTTGCCGGGGCCGCCCGCGATCCGGCCGAGGCCGTGCGCGATCGAGTCACCCGGGTGCAGCGTGCACATCGCGCCCTGGGTGAAGGCGTCGCAGCCGGTCACCTTGAACGGGAACATCTCCTTCGGGTGCGCCTTGAAGTAGGCCATGATCTCCTCGGGTGTGCCGAGGCTGTTGGGCCCGATCAGCTCCGACATCGTGTATTTGTAGCTCGGGTGCGGCGAGAAGGCGACGGACTTCTCCTGCGCGTGCGCGGCCGCGTACGTGTCCCGCTCGGGCTCCGGCGCGTTGCCGCCGTACAGGTCCTTGATCAGGTCCTGCCACTGGTGTTCCCTCGGCGAGGAGATGCCGAGGGTGCCGCACAGGTCGTCGCAGTGGCGTCGCGCGTAGGAGACCTTGCGCTGCGTCTTGAGGCTGACGTACGGGTTCTGGTTGACCTTGCTGCTGCTGCACTCGGTGTGCACGCAGTCACCGGTCTGGGTCGCCCACGCGCTGCAGTCCTTGCCGCAGGCGTTGCCGTGCTCGTCACAGCCCTCGTGACCGTTGCGGCAGGTGTACAGGCCCGTCGGGTCGCTCTGGGAGACGGGGTCGTTGCCCGCGTACGCGTAGCCGTTGAGCGACTGCGGGTCGCTGGTGTCGAGGTCGGCGTCGACCGAGGTGAAGCGGCCGGTCGACGGGTCGTAGTCGCGGGCGCCGAGGTGGGTCAGGCCGGTGCCCGGGTCGTTGACGCCGCCGACGAAGCCCTTGTCCCCCGACCAGGCGGTCGGCGCCGTGCCGCGTGGTTCCCCGAAGGGGGTGGTACGGCGCTGCTGCATGGTCAGGTCGGCGCCGTTGATCTGGAGTTGGCTGGTGCCCTGGCTGTCGGCGATCAGGAACGACACCTTGTTGTCGTCGGTGCGCATCGCCTGGTTGCCGTCGCCGAGGTCGTAGTAGCGGGTGGCGCGCGGTGTGGTCGACCCCTTGGCGAGGGCGACCTCGGTGCCGCCGAGGTAGAGCGTGCTGCCGCTGTCGGTACGGACCACCAGCCGGTTGCCGTCGGCGTCGTAGACGTACGAGGTGGTCTTCGTAGCGCCGTTGCCGTCGACCGCGGTCACCTGGGTCAGGCGGCCCTCAGTGTCCCACACCTGGGTCTGCTTGGCCGCGCCGACCGTGCTGGTCTGGGTGCCGCCGATCGCGTCGTACGTGTAGGACTTCAGCGTGCTGCCGCCGGGGCCCGTGGTCCGCATCTGGCTGAGCGTGTGCGGCTGGGGGCTGGTCGGGGCTGGGTAGGAGTAGTCGCGGACGGTGTCCTGTGCGGTGGCGCCGGTGGCGGAGTGGTCCGTCTCCTTGGTGCGGTCGCCCGCCTTGTCGTAGCCGAAGGACTGCCAGTACGCGGCCGGGCCGCCGAGTGCCGCGGCGCTCGGGGTGGCCGCGCAGCCCGCCGAGCCCTGCGCCCACGCCTCGGTCAGCCGGCCCAGGTAGTCGTACTGGAAGCACTGGGCGTCGGTGCCGTCGCGGGAGACGTCGGTGAGCGAGGTGATGTCACCGGCCGGGTCGTAGCCGTACGTGGCGGACTTGTCGGTGCCCGGCACGTCCTGCCGGTCGACGCGGGAGTTGGACAGCCGCTGGGTGCCCCACTGGTAGGTGTTGGTGACCTGGGTCATCTTCTGCCCGGCCGCCTGGAAGGTGTACTGGAGCGCCTGGCCGGTGTAGCTGTACGTGGTGTTGGTCGTGTACGTGGCGCCGCCGGAGCCGGACACCGTGCTGGGCCGCAGCACCTCGTCGTAGGTCGGGGTGACCGCTTCCGCGGGCAGGCTGCCCGCCGCGGGGTAGCCGACGGACTGCGTGGTGCCGTCCGCGTTGTACTGCACGTTGCCCTGGTAGGAACCGGCGAGCGCGCCTTCGGCCGCCGGGATCGTGGTCGTCGTGCGGTGGGCGCGGTACAGGTTGTCGTACAGCGAGTAGGCCACGGTGTACGCGGAGCCCGTGGCGCCGCCGACGTAGCGGACGGCCGAGGCGATCTGGCCCTTGAAACCGGCCGGGTCCCACACGTGCTTGGTCAGCAGCGGGCCGGTCGCGTCGCCGTCGTGGGTCTCGGTCTCCCGGCCGAGACCGTCGTAGAGGTGGGTGACGCTCTTGCCGCGCTGGTCGGTGCTGGAGACCAGTTGGCCGCGGTCGTCGTAGCCGGAGTCGGTCGTGCCCTTGTCGGGGTCGATCGCCTTGGTCTGGTTGCCGCGCTGGTCGTAGCGGTACTCCCAGACGGTGCCCGACGCGTCGGTGACCTTGGAGAGCTTGCCCGCCGGGGTGTAGTCGTAGAGCGTCTTGTCGTACGGGCCCGTGGGTGTCGCGGCCTGGTACTGGTCCAGCTCACGGACGTTGCCGCCCGCGTCCACGACCGTGGTGGTCGGTGTGCCGCCCTTCGGCGGGGTGACCGTGGTGCGGTCGCCGCCGTAGGCCGTGGTGGTGGTCGCGAGGACCTGGCCGCCGTCGCCGTTGCCCGCGACCTGCTGGCTGCGGACGACCCGGCCGAGACCGTCGTAGGTGTTCCACGTCTGCGTCTCGACCGACAGCGCGTCGTCCACCTTGTACAGCACGGTGGAGGGCGCCTTCGCCGCGTAGTACGAGGCGAAGGTCTTCGCGGGCAGGCCGCGTTCGTCGTAGAAGGTGTCGGAGACCAGCATGCCGCCCTTGGGCCCTGGCGTCTGGGCCTGACGGACCCTCAGGAAGCCGTCGTACAGCGCGTACGCGGTCTGCGTGCCGGTGCCCGCGAGGCTCGTGGTGGCCACCACCGGGGGCTTGCCGTCGGCCAGTGTGTACGTGAAGGCGGAGTTGGGCGTCTGGTTGTTGGCCTTGGAGCGGTCGGGCAGCCAGATCCGCAGCTTGCGGCCCAGCGCGTCGTATGTGGTGTCGGTGCGCTTGCCGTTGGTGTCGACGACCGTGACGGGCAGCCCGCGTACGGGGTCCAGGGTCGTGGTGGTGGTCTGCGCGGTGCTCGCGTCTCCCGCGGTGGCCGGCGGTGTGGTGACCGTCGTCGTGGTCGGGAAGCCGGTCGCCGGGGCGTAGACCGTGGTGGTGACGCGGCCGTCGGTGCGGTCGGTGCGCTGGGGCGCGCCGGTCACGGTCGCGGTGACGTTGCCGCTCAGATCGGTGGCCGAGACGGCGCGGCCGTAGGAGTCGTAGGCCGCGGCGGACTCCAGGTAGGTGGCGGTGGTGCCGTTGTGGGACTTCAGGCTCGCCACGTGCGTGGCGTCACCCGCGGTCGGCGCGGCTCCGTAGGCGTGGCCGTCGTAGGCGGTGCGGATGTCCGACAGGACGTCCTTGGTGTAATCGGGGGTCGCCGAGCAGGGCACCGCGACCGTGAGAATCCGCGAGGGGTTGTCCAGGATCCAGTCGGTGCCGTTGTCGACGTAGGTGGTGGTGGCGCACCGGTCGTCGGCGGCGGTGGAGATGTCGCCGTGGTCGTCGGTGGTCAGGACGCGGCCCGCGGTGTTGTCGAAGGTGCGGGTGACGTCGGTGATCCGCCACGACGAACCGGCGCCGTTGTCCAGGGAGGTCCAGGCGCGGGTCTCCGCGGTGCCGGTCAGATTCGCGGCGATGGTGCCCCAACTGCGGGTGACCGAGGCCGTTTCGTGGTGCCAGGGGGTGCTGACGGACTTGTCCAGCACCTTGCCGTCAGGCCCGGAGTAGTGCTCGGTCTTGTACTCGACGCCCGCCAGCGAGTCGTGGTCGGTGATGGTGCCGCCGTTGTCGTCGGAGACGGTCACGGTGCGCTTGCCGCCGGTCGTCTTGTCGGCGTCCATGCCGCGGAGGTAGTAGTGGTCGGTCCGCGAGCTCATGCCGACCGGGTCCTGGCCGCCGGTCTCGACCTGGACGTGGGCGTAACCGCGCCAGGTGGACCAGGACTTGTACTTCTCCTTGGTGATGCCGTCGTCGGAGTCGTAGTGCCAGGCGGCCCCGCCGAGGTAGTCGTACCTGGTGACCTCGTCGGGCGAGGAGGCGGTGCGGTCGGACTGGATGACCTGCTTCACCACGTACTTGTTGAACCACTGGCGCGACGGGTCCTCGTCGCCCTCCTTGGTGAAGGACTGCGGGAAGCAGAGCGTGGTGTTGGTGTCGGGGGTGGGCAGGTGCGCGGCGTCGCAGGCCGCGGTGGAGTAGGTGATGTCGGTCTGTCCGCCGGTCTCGTCGTCGATGGTCGAGACGCGTTCCTTGATGAACGGCGAGGTGTTGTCACCGGGGATGTCCAGCCGGTTGGTGCGCTGGTCGTACCCGAAGGTGATCTTCGGCATGGTCAGGTCGGGCGCGCCCTCGGGGGTGTCGGCGTTGCCCGTGTGCTCGATCGACGCCAGCTCCAACTGGTAGTCGATGTCGGCCATGCCCCACTGGTGGCCCAGCTTCCACGTGTCGACCGGGGTGTACTTCCCGGCCGAGGTGAGCACCTGCGAGGTGACCGCGGTCAGGCGCTCGCGGGTCCAGAAGGACGGGCCGAAGGAGTGGCAGTCGCCGGTCGACTTGCAGTTGAGGTCCCACGGCGTGTCGTACCAGGGGGAGGCGGCGTTGTCGATCTTCGAGGCGTCGCAGGCGCCCGCCGTGGCGGACAGGCACCTCTCCCCGCTGGTGAAGGCGACCTGCGCGAGGGCCTTGGCCGAGTACATCGCGGTGGACTTCAGGCCGTAGTCGATGTGGTCCAGGTAGCCGCCGCGGACGTAGGTCGTGGGGCTGGCGGCGGTCCTGGCGCGGCCGTAGTAGTTGGTCTCCTTGGTGTAGTAGTACGCGATGGCGTTGCCGTGCGGGTCGACGGAGTAGTCGAGATTCCACCGCCAGCCCTGCTGGCACCAGGAGTTGGCGAAGGTGGAGGCGTGGCACGGCTCGTCCGCGTTGTTGCCGAAGACCGGCACGGTCCACGTGGAGTCGGTGGTCGCCTTGCCGCTCGCCCAGCCGGGCAGCCGGTTGTAGCCGAAGTAGTACTGGCTGCCGTCGGTGAGCGTCAGCCGCCAGTACTCGTCGTTGCGCGCGCCGTTGGAGCGCACGTCGGTGGAGGTGCCGTAGACCCGGTCGACCTTCGTGCCGTCGTCGCCCTTGATCCGGAAGGAGTTGGTGCCGGTGGCGACCAACTGGCCGGAGTGGCCGTCGAAGGAGATCGACGCGTTGTCGTACGCCCAGCACAGGTCCTCGTACTTCTTGCCCGAGGAGTCCTTGGCGCCTTCGTCGCCGCAGGACTTGTAGCTGCGCTCGATGTAGCCGGGCGACAGGTCGAAGCCGTCACCGGCCCAGGACGCCTGGTTGTTGGTGCTGCTGGTGCGGCCGTCGACGCTGCCGGAGTCGTAGGACAGGCCGACCTTCGGGGTGAAGCTGCCCGGCACGTCGGGGGCGGGCATGTCGTAGGACCAGGTGAAGGAGCCGGTGTTGGGCCCGACGTTCCAGTTCGAGGACGGGGACAGCGACGTGGCGGTGTAGTCGCCGTGGTCGCTCGACGTGCCCGCGGTGGCCGCGAGGACCGTCGCGGCGCCGGGCGCGCCCGAGGACGCCAGGGTCAGCGCGTCGGCGGTCAGCGTGTGCGTGGCCGCGTCGTTCGTGGCGCGGACCGGGGTCCGCGTGGTGCAGGCGGGCTTGTCGGGGGTGGTCAGCGCGCACGCGGGCAGTGTGACCAGGCGCAGCCGGGCCGCGTAGGCACCGCCGTACGCCTGGGCGTACGCGCTGTCGTCCACGCGGACGCCGACCGTTCCGCCCGCGGCGTCCGCCCGCGGTGCGACGGTGAACAGGAGGCCGTCCACGCCCGCGGCCCGCGTGGTCTTCCGGTCCAGGACGCGTACGGTCGCGGCGCCGGTCAACGGCGGGGCCGTCGCCTTGGCCGCGCCGTTGACCGTGGCGGATGTCGCCGCCGCCGGCACGGTGAGGGTCACCGGGAGCTTTCCGGCGCGCACCGCCGTGGGCTCGGCGTGCGCGGCGGGCAGCGTCACCGTGGCGGTTCCGGGCGCGGCCCAGGACTTCTCCGCGGCCCGGTCGTCGGCCCGGTGCGGCAGGCCGTCCTCGGCGCGGGGCGCCGTCGTGGTGCTGGAGTGTCCGGCCACGGGCACGCCCGGGGACGGTGTTCTCGGCATGTCGTCGGCCTGGGCCGCCGGTAGCGCGGCCACTTGCAGCAGGCCCGCCACCAGTGCTCCGCAGGCGAGCAGCGCGGCCTTGCCGCGCGCGCCGCCCGTTGATGTCCGTCTGTCGCTCACGCTTGTCCCGTCCCCATCCCTCACCGTGTGCGCCCCCGTCTTCCGACGTCGGCAGCACGAACCGCCGCCGGGCTCCGCCCGTGCGCACGTGTCTGATCTGTCACTTCGTCGAATGCCACGCGTCCGGGGCGGCGCGCGATGACCCGCGCGCCGCCCCGGTGGTGCTACCGGGTCAGGGCCCGGCGGTGGTGTCGAGATCCACTCCGCTGGCGAGCGCCGCGATCTGGGTGTCGGTCGCGACTCCGCCGAAGACCCACACGTCGTCGATCACACCGGGCCAGTACTCGCCCCAGGTGGACGTGCCGGTCTTGAGGCGGCCCAGTTGCAGGCCCTTGGTCGCGTCGAACGGCAGCACCGAGGAGTTCCACGACACCGACTCCTTGCACGCCGGGTCGTCGGGGTTGCCGTCGTCGTCACCGTCGGAGCAGAGCGACTGCTGCATCTGGCCGTTGATGTACAACCGCATCTGACCGGCCATCAGGTCGTAGACCACGGCGATGTGATCCCACGCGCCGTTGTCCTGGAAGCTGGTGTCGGAGGCGGTCGAGACGACGGCGCCGGTGCCGTCCGCGTTGGACGTCTGCAACTGCCAGGCGCCCGCGTGGGCCGGGTCGGCGGAGTCGGGTACGTAACGCACCGCGAAACCACTGGTGTTCGTACCGGCCATGCTCAGCACCGTCACCGGTTTCGTCGGCCGCGCCGCGGTGGAGACCCACGCGCCCACCGTGAAGCTGCTGTCGGTGTGGATCGGTGACGTGGTGGTCGACGCGTAGCCGGTGGCCGTGCCGTTGAGCACCAACGACCCGGTGCCGACCATGCTGTTGGCGCCCGTGGCGTCGATCTGCGCGCCGCCGCCGAGGGTCAGCGGGTGCTGGTCGGCGGCGGTGGTCAGCGAGTCGGGCGAGACCTGGGGAGTGCCGGACGCGCTGTCCAGCTTCCAACGCCCCTCGACCACGAGCTGGTTGTGGTACATCGACTCGGCTTCCGGCGCCGACAGGGCCCGGTCGTAGAACCGCACGTCGTCGATCTGACCGGGGAAGAAGCTGCTCGGTGCGCCGTCGTACGACCCGGCGCCGATCTGGACGGGTCCCTTGCCGTAGAAGGGCGCGGCGAATTTCGTCGTGGCCACCCAGAGGCCGTTGACGTACAGCCGCATGTCGTCGGTGTTCGCGTCGTACGAGCCGAGGAGGTGGGTCCAGACACCGGCCGGTGAATGGGTGGTGTCACCCTGGGAGGCCCGCACGATCGTGGCGCTGTCGGAGTCGGCGCTGTAGGCGTCGAAGGACCACCCGTAGGTCGCGGAGTAGTACAGCTCGAAGCCCGGCCGGTAGGTGCTGGTCTGGGTGGCGATGATCGCCGCGTGGTCGGGTTTGGCGGACAGTTTCGCCCAGCCGACCACGGAGAAGCTGCGCTGGTTGTTGACCTGCGGGGAGCGGGTGGACGCGTAGCCGCTGGTGCCGTCGAGGGTCAGCGACTTGTCCTGCGCGCCCGCGCTTCCCGCGGTGACCCCGCCGTGCAGGACCGCGGGGTCCACGTCGGCCTGGCCGTGCACCACCGTGGTGGGGTTGCCGTCGTCCTGCGCGGCCGGTTCGTCCAGCGGGAAGACCGCGCTGGCCGGGCGGCCGGCCCCGAGCTGCTCCCCCTTGTACAGGTGCGCCACGTCGGCGGCCACCAGGGGCTTGTCGTAGATCCGGACGTCGTCGACCGTGCCGGGGAAGAAGCTCCCCGGGGAGCCGGAGTAGCTCCCCGCGCCGATCTGGAGACCGCGCCGCGCGTCCCACGCGGTGGTGTAGCTCGTGGTCCCCATCAGGGTCCCGTTGACGTACAGCGACAGGGTGTGGGCCGTCCCGTCGTACGTGCCGAGCAGGTGGTACCACTGTCCGGCCGTGACGCCGCCCGCCGTGGCGGACATCGCGCGGACCGGGGTGGCGGTGGCCGAGTCGGAGCTGTACTGGTTGAACACCCACCGGTCGTAGCCCTGTGAGTAGTACAGCTCGAAGCCCGGCGCGTTGTTGCCCGGCTGCGCGGCGACGACCGCCGCGGCGGTCGGCATCTGGTCGAGCTTCACCCAGGCGGCGACCGTCATGCCCTGGTCGGTGTGGACGGCCGGGATGTCGGACTGGAGGTAGGAGTCGGTGCCGTTGAAGTCGACGGCGGTGCCGGACTTGCCGGGCGCGCCGAGGGTCGGCGAGCCGACCACGTTCAGGGTGCGGTCACCGGCGGAGCCGGCCGCCTGAGTGGCGCCCGCGTCGTCGTCGAGTTGCCACTGGGCGCGGGCGGGCTGGCCCTCCTTGACCCGGAACTCGTACACCTCCGGCTCACTGCCGTTGCCCGCGCTGTCGAATGCCTGCACGTTCAGGAAGTTGGTGCCCGCGCGGGTCGGCCGGAAGGTCACCGACTTCGCCGCGCCGCCCGAGGTGGCCACGGTGTGGGCCGTGTCGCACACCGCGTCGGCGTTGACGCCGTAGCAGTACTTCACGACGTCGGTGGAGGCCGAGCGGAAGGTGAAGTCGCCGTCCCGGCCGACACCGTCGTACGTCGGGTCGTTCGGGTTGTTGTCGTCGACGGCCGGGTAGTCGCCCGAGGTGATCACGGGGCCCGCCGGCACGGTGGTGTCGTACACCCAGTAGCAGTTGGTCGCGGAACCCGCGGACGACCACGGGGAGTAGCTGTAGTACTTGCCCTGGTCGTAGTCGACCGCGCGGGCCTGCCAGGCGATCGTCTTGTTCTTCGGGACGGTCTTGCCGCCGAGCGTCGCGGTGAGCTTCGTGGAGAAGGTCGAGCCGGACTTCTTCGGGCCGATCTTCGCCGAAGTCCACTGCGTGACCAGGCCCTTGCCGTCACCGGCGTCCCACGCGACGGAGAACTGCACGCTCACCTGGTCGCCGTCGGGGTCGGTGACATCGCTCGCGCTGATCGTCGGCAGGGTGCGGATCCGCACCGACGTGGACGGGCTGTGGCAGGAGGCGCCGGGGCTCATCGACAGGTGGGACATGGGGATCTGCTTGGGCGGCTGGTTGTAGTGGACCCGCAGATACGCCTTGTTGGTGAAGCGCTTCCAGCCGTACGGGTCGGACTCGTTGGCCTTCAGACCGAAGGTGGTGGTCCCGGAGTTGTGGGCCGCCGCGTACTTCACGCCGGTGGTGGCGTTGAACTCGACGTCGGAGGCCGCACAGCCGGAGCTGCCGTGCGCCTCGGTCTGGGTGTCGATGTGGTCGAGCCAGTGGTCGGCGGAGGAGTTCCAGGTCGTGCCCTTGGTGAAGCCGCTGGTGCGCCACAGCTCGATCGGCTTGGCGGTGCACGACGCGGACCACGTCTCGTGCGCGACGAAGGTGGCGTCCAGGATCGTCTTGCCCGCGAACTTCGACGTCGGGAAGGAGTAGAAGAGCCGCTTGACGTCCCTGGGCGCGCAGTAGGTCCAGTCGCAGTCGCCCACACCCGCGTCGTCGTCGCCGTTGAAGCGGTACTGCGGGCTGGAGGCCCAGTAGCGCGAGACCATCGTCCAGTCCCCCGCCCTGGGGGTGTACGTCTGCGGGTCGATGTACAGCGGGAACGAGGTGTCCGCGCCGGTCAGCAGCGCGTGGTCGGGCGTCAGCGTCAGCGAGCCGGACGCGTCGGAGGTGTCGACGGCGACGGCGATCGGCGCCATCTGGGAGGTATCGGTCGGGCCCTGCGCCGGGTCCTCCGGGCTGCCGTCCTCGGCGGTCGCGGCCTTCGCGCCCTTGGCGGCGCTGGTGGTCCTGGCGCTCTTGGTTCCGGCCGCCGGGGTGTTCGTCCCCTGCGTGCCGGAGTCCCACATGATCGGCTGCGGCGCCGCGAAGACCTCGCCGCCGGTCGTGGTGTCGGTGGCGGTCAGACCGCCGTCGGCGGTGCGCGCCACGTCGAGGCCGTCGGTCACCACCCCGAAGGTGAGCTGCGTGAGCGCCGGATTCCGCGCCGCCGCGGCGGTGTTGACCACCAGCAGCTCGTGGAAACCGTCGGTGTCCGCGCGCACCCGGAGGTCGACGTCCGGCAGGACGTTCTTGTACGTGGCGGTGTCGCCGTCGAGCGTCGGCGCGGGCAGCGCCGACGGCCAGGTGTACGACAGTTTCCGCCCGGCCCTGTCCAGGGTCACCAGCGGCGCGGAGCCGCCGCCCGACAGTTCCATGCCGACCGACGCGACCGCGGGTGCGACGCCGCCGTCGGGCCGCCGCACCAGAGTGTTGTCGATCGTCTTCCACTCGCCGCCGACGCGGGCCCGGACCGGACGCAGGTGCTGGTCCGTCTCCAGGCTGCCGTCCGGCAGCGCGTACGTCTCGTTGGACTCCGTCCGCAGCGACGTGATCTCCACGCTCTGCCCGGCCTCGGCCGCCTCGGCGACCGCCGCGTCCTGCGTGAGCGCCGTGCGGTGCGACGCACCGGTGTCGGCCTTCACCGGCTTCGAGGACTGTGCCGCCTTCGACATCGATGTCGATGTCGGCTCCGCGCCCGGAGTCGGTGCCGCGGCGACCGCGATCGCCGCCGCGGGACCCACCGCGACGACCAGAGCGGACGCGAGCGTCACTATCAGCCCACGAGACGCACGCACACGTCTGACCCCACCCAAATCCATAATCCCCCCATGAGACGCGCCGCCTTGTAGGCGTCTGTTAACAGTGCGCGAACAATCGAGAACCGTAGATCAACACCTTCACGACAGCAACACACTTCTCTCGAATATTCGCCCGCCCCCAGCGTTTCGTGACGTTCCGTCAATGTCCGTCGAATATTTCGCGTAGGCGCAGGTAGCGGACGGATGCCCGCGTCTGTGTGAATTCCGCTTAGCCGCTGGTGAGAGCCGCTGCCCGGCTTTGTCCGGCCCTGCTCGCACAACGGCCCTATGCGCCGTCTCGGCGTTATCGGCACCGTCGGTGAGCGCCGCGACGCGGCCCGGACAGACGGCGGGCGGCGGACGTGCGGACGTGCGGACGGTCCGACAGGCGGGTGTTCGGACGGGCGGTCGGTGACGGTCAGTGACGGGAAGGAGCGAGCGTGGTGCCGACGGCGATCGAGCAGGGGACGAGGAGGTTGTCGGCGCGGCGGCCGGGGTCGTCGAGCATCGCGATGAGCTGGTCCACGGCGGTCCGGCCGATCTCGACGCGCGGGATCTCCAGCGACACCCACCGGCCATCCGGCTGCTCGGGCGCGCCTTCGAGCACGGCGACGGACAGGTCGTCCGGCACCCGCAAACCGCGCTCGGCCAGCTTCGTCCGCAGCGTCTCGGCGAGCCGTACGCTCTCGGCGACGACGGCCGTCTCGGGTCCCGTGACCAGGTGGTCGAGCCACGCGTCGGACAGTCCGGTCTCGCCGCGGAAGCCGGGTGACCCGTCGGTGAGGCCGAGTTCGCGGACGGCCCGCGCGTAGCCCTCCCGGCGGTCGGTGTACGGCTCCATCTCCAGGGGCTCGCGCAGATAGCCGATGCTGCGGTGCCCGAGCGCGGCGAGCTTCTCCACGATGCCCGCCGCCGCGGTCTCGTAGTCGGGGATGACGCACGGGATCTCGGCGCCGGGCACCTCGCGGCGGCCGATGTGGATGAACGGGTAGCCCTCGTACCAGAGCCTGGCCAGTTCGCCGCGGTCGGTGGACACGCCGAGGAGCACGCTGCCGTCGGCCAGGCCCAGCCGGTTGGTGCCGTCCCGGTAGATGTTGCGACGGCCCCCGTCGCCGCTGCCGGTGGAGGTGAACAGCACCAGGTCGTAGCCGGTCTCCTCCGCCCGCTCCTCGATGCCCTGGAGGAATTCGAAGTAGAAGTCCTCGCGGGCGTGCGGGAAGACGGCCTCGAAGGTGTGCACCCCGAGGAGGTTGGTGCGCTTGTTGCGCATCGCGCGGGCGGCCGGGTTGGCGACGTACCCGAGTTCCCTGACCGCGTCGAAGACCCGCTTGCGGGTCTCCTCGGGGATTCGGGCGCGGACGGCGTCGCCGCTGATCACTCGGGAGACCGCCGACTGGGACACCCCGGCGAGACGGGCCACGTCGGCCTGGTTGGGGGCGCGGTCGCGGCGGCGGGCGGTCACGGTGTGCTCTCCTGTCGCAGGGGGCTGTCCTTGTGCGTCACCGGCTCGCGCCGGGCCGGGCCGGTCTCCTGGCGGCGGTGCTCGGTTGCCGCGTGCGCTGTCCCGGCGGGTCCGCCCGCCCGGCCCGGTCCGGAGCCGGTTCGCGCGGGCGCGGCATGGCGTTCCAGGGGGCGACGGGGGCGACGGGGGCGGAAGGCGCGGCGGGCACGACGGGGGCGGCAGGCGCGGCAGGCGCGGCGGGCGCGGCACAGCGGCTTCAGCGAGCCGAGCGGGTCCGGGAAGATGAGCTGCACGTCAGCATGGTAGGCGCGGGCCGCCCGTCCGGTGCCGCGCATCGGCGGGATCCCGCCGCGGGCGGTCCGCCGGAAGCAGGCTCGACATGTCGGCCTCGCTGCTCGGCTGTCCGTCGAGCGTCACGGCCCGGCGGCCATCCGGCGTCCCGGCCGGTCTTGGTACGGAGAGCGCGTCAGCGCCGCGTACGGGACGTTTCCGCGAGCACATGGTCCGTGGCCGTCCCGGCGACCGCCGGCCGTTATCGCGGGTCGGCCTCCGCCAGGAACTCCCGCTGTGCCGCCCGCAGTCGGGCGTCCTCCTCGGCGGCGGCCGGGTACTCGACATGGCCCGCCGTCAGGACGAACAGCTCCTTCGGGCCGCCCAGGGCGTTGTGCACGGCGAATTGTCCGGGCGGCGGCACCGCGGGGTCGAACAGGGCCGCGCCGACGTGGACGGGGACGCGGACGCGGGTGGCGGCGACGGCCGCGTCGAAGTAGCCGAGCACTTCGGTGACTTCGGGGTGCCGGGCGTAGTGGGCGCGGACCGCCTCGCCGCTGCCCGTGCAGGGCAGGGTCAGCCGCAGCGGATGGTTGCCGAAGCTGGGCACGGTCAGCAGCCCGTGGTGGAAACGGTCGTCCCAGGGCAGCGCCAGGGCGCCGATCCCGCCGCCGAAACTGCCTCCCACCAGGGCGAGTTGGCGCGCCGCTCCCGGTACCAGGGCGAGCAGCGCGGAGGCCGCGCACCAGGTGTCGGCGACGCATCCGCCGTGCACGTAGGTCTCGCGCGAGGCGATGCCGTGCACGACGTGTTCGGCCGCGGTCGCCGGAATCTCCGGGTCGAGGCTGCGCGTGGCCATTCCGCGGGCGCACGGCCAGATCGCGGCGGTGCCGGGCGGGGGCAGCGTCACATCGACGGCGTCCCTGCCGCCGTAGCCGTGCAGGACGACCATGCCGTGCGTGACGTGTCCGTCGGCGGGCAGCGTCAGCCAGCCGCCCACGCGGAAACCCCCGACCGAGGTGTACGACACCGCGTGGACGCGTACGCCGTCCCGCTCCTCCTCCAGCGCTCCCACCCGCGGCGCGGTGTCGACCGCCAGCGCCTTGGCGTACGCGCCCTGCCAGAAGTCGCCGAAGTCGGCGGGCGCCTCCGGGGCGCCGACCTGGAGCAGCCGGTCCAGGTCGTATCCGTACGTCGGGTCGAACGGGAAGTCGTGGGTCTCGATGGCCTCGGCCGTCACGGGTGCGGATTCCTCTCGTCGGTCGTTCCGCCCGGCGCCGGAAGGCCCGGCGGGGGCGGCGAATGCGCTGTCGGCGGCTGGACGAGCCGTGGCCGCTTCTCGATCCTCTCGATCGCGCCGCGTCCGGGTCGAATCCGGCGGCGGCCGCCGTTCCCCGTCCCGGCCCGCCGGTGAGGCCCGGTACGGTTGCCGACGGCCATGCTAGCGAGTGGCGTTCTCGCAGGTCACGGCCGGGGCCTGCGTTCCGGTGCGCGCGTGCCGCGCCCACTGCGCCGCCGGTCCCGGCAGGCGGGCTCGCCACGCCCGCGGCATCACGTGATCCGGATCCGGCCACTCCCGAAACCTACCCTCGGAGGCATGCTGACTGTCGAACTCGCCTTCACCGCCACCTCCGAACGCCTCGCGGCCCGCCCCGCGCACCGCGCGATCCTCCAGCGCCTCCATGACGAGGGCCGCCTCGTCGCCGCGGGACCCTGGGCGGACGACACGGGCGCGCTTCTCGTCTTCTCCGCCGACCGCGACGAACTGGACCGGATCATGGCCGCGGACGCGTACTACCGGACGCCCGGAGTCACCGTGACCGCCGTCCACGAGTGGGCTCCGGTGGTCGGGCGGGGCCGTCTGACCGACGGCTGATCCGGTGCCTCGGAGGTGGACCATGACCGTCTTGGTCTCGGTGCAGGCGTCGCGAACACTCCCCCGTGGAGAACGAGTCGGCCCACGGCCGGTTCGTCGGCCGTGGGCCTCGATCGCCTCGGCGACCTGAAGCAGGATCGCGCCGCGTGGCCACCGCGAGGACTGACGATCAGTCAACTCACCGGTGCGGTAAGCGACTTACGTCGAGCGGCGGCGGCCTGCGGCTGGGTGTCGGTCAGGAGCGGGCGAGGAGTTCGAGGGTGTCGATGACGCGGTTGGAGAAGCCCCATTCGTTGTCGTACCAGGCGACGACCTTGACGTGCTTTCCGTCGACGCGGGTGAGGGCGGAGTCGAAGATCGACGAGGCGGGGCGGCCGGTGATGTCGCTGGAGACCAGGGGCTTGTCGGTGTATTCGAGGACGCCCTTGAGGGGGCCGTCGGCGGCGGCGCGGTAGGCGGCGAGCACTTCGTCCCGGGTGACCTCGCGCGCGACGGTGGTGTTCAGCTCCACGATCGAGCCGACCGGGACCGGGACACGGATGGAGTCGCCGGACAGCTTCCCGTCGAGGTTGGGCAGTACGCGGCCGATGGCCTTGGCGGCGCCGGTCGTGGTGGGGACGATGTTGACCCCGGCGGCGCGGGCGCGGCGCAGGTCGCGGTGCGGGCCGTCCTGGAGGTTCTGCTCCTGGGTGTAGGCGTGCACGGTGGTCATGAAGCCGTGCTCGATACCGGCCAGGTCGTCCAGCACGGCGGCGAGCGGGGCCAGCGCGTTGGTGGTGCACGAGGCGTTCGAGACGATCACGTGCGCGGCGGGGTCGTAGTCCTCGGTGTTGACGCCGTACGCGAGCGTCACGTCGGCGCCGTCCGAGGGGGCGCTGACCAGGACGCGCTTGGCACCGGCGCGGATGTGGGCGCGGGCGGCGTCCGCCGAGGTGAAGCGGCCGGTGGACTCCAGCACGATCTCGACGCCCAGCTCGGCCCACGGCAGCTTCTCGGGCTCGCGCTCGGCGAGCACCTTGATGCGGCGGCCGTCGACCACCAGGTCGGTCCCGTCGACCTCGACGGAGGCGTCGAGGCGGCCGAGCGTGCTGTCGAACTCGAGCAGGTGGGCCAGCGCCTCGGGCGCGGTCAGGTCGTTGACGGCGACCACTTCGAGGTCGGTGTCGCGGGCGAGCAGGGCGCGGAGGGTGTTGCGGCCGATACGGCCGAATCCGTTGACGGCGATGCGGGTCATGAGAAGGGCTCCTTTCGTTACGTCTTCCATGGTCGGCAACCGCGCGCCGAGCCGACAGTGGCCCGAATGACAGCGCCCGCAAGGATCTCGCCAGACCGGTCGTGACGCCGCGAGCAGCCCGCCATCGACCCGCCATCGACTCGCCTCAGGTCCAGCGGCTCCGTACCGCTTCAGCCCTCACGGCTCCGGCCCGGGAAGACTCAGCCCGGAAAGCTCCCATCCGGAAAAGCTCGGACCGAGACCCCTCAGGCCGAGAACGTGTGCCGGTACTCCGTCGGCGACGTGCCGAGGATCCGCTGGAAGTGCAGGCGCAGATTGGCGCCCGTGCCGAGCCCGACCCGGTCGGCGATCTGCTCCACGCCCAGGTCGGTGCGTTCCAGCAGCTCACGGGCCAGGTCCACGCGCGCCCGCAGCACCCACTGCATCGGCGTGTACCCGGTGTCCTGCACGAACCGCCGCGAGAAGGTCCGCGCCGAGACCCGCGCGTGGCGGGCCAGCTCCTCCAGCGTCAGCGGCTCCGCGAGGTGCGCCAGCACCCACTCCCGCGTGCTCGCGAAGACGTCGCCGAGCGGTTCCGGCACGCTCCGGGGCACGTACTGCGCCTGTCCCCCGCTGCGGTACGGCGCCGCGACCAGCCGTCTCGCCACGTGGTTGGAGAGTCCCACTCCGTGGTCACGCCGCACCAGGTGCAGGCACATGTCGATACCGGAGGCCGCGCCCGCCGAGGTGAGTACGTCGCCCTCGTCCACGAACAGCACGTTCTCGTCGACCCGCACCAGCGGATGCCGGGTGGCCAGTGCCTTCGTGTAGTGCCAGTGCGTCGTCGCCCGCTTCCCGTCGAGCAGGCCGGTCGCCGCCAGCGCGAAGGCCCCCGTCGAGATCGCGGCGAGGCGCGTACCCCGCTTGTGGGCCGCCGTGAGCGCGCTGACGACCGCCGCCGGAGGCTCCGTGGTCGCGGGCTCGCGGTAGCCGGGGATGAAGATGGTGTCGGCGTGCTCGACCGCGTCGAGCCCCTCGGCCACGTGGTACGAGAGGCCGTCACCGCCGGTCACGAGTCCTGGCGCGGCCCCGCACACCCGCACCTCGTACGGCATGCTCGGCCGGTTCGAGAACACCTGCGCGGGGATGCCGACATCGAGCGGCTTCGCACCCTCCAGTACGAGCACGGCGACGCGGTGCCGCTTCCGGCTCATCAGCTCTCCTCCGGTCGCTCCGGTCACTGCGGTGACTGCGGTGACTGCGGTGACTCCGCGTGCCTCGCGGCCGGACACGGGTACCCACCGGGGCGTCGGTGGCCGCGATGGCACCTACCGCAAGCATCCTGCCATCCGGCGGCGTACGCCTGTCCGCGACCGCTCCCGTACGGGCGGACGTCGGCCCGCGTGAACGGCGAGGTCAGCGCCGTACGGCCCGCGCCAGCGCCTCCTCCGCCTGAACGGCCAGTACGGCGACCAGGTCGGCGGCCTGCGGGACGTTGTGGACGAGGTCGACGGCCTCCCCCGCCCACACCGGGAGCGAGGGCACCGCGCCGCGCGCCACATCGGCCTGGTACTCCTGCCGCGCCTGCGGGTCGGCGGCCAGCTCCGCCTCCCGGCCGCGCCAGCGGTCCAGGTAGGGGTGGCCGAGCGTACGAGCGGTGTACGCCGTCGGCCACCGGGAGCCGCGGGCGATGTCCAGGACGCTGTTGCGCTCGGTGTCCTCCCCGCTCCCGCCGACGATCGCCTCGACGGCCGAGGGCTCGGCCCCGGCCTCGGCCGTCGCCTGGAAGCGGGTGCCGATGAGCGCACCGGCCGCGCCCAGCGCCAGCGCGGCGGCCACGCCGCGGCCGTCGCCGATCCCACCGGCCGCGAGCACCGGCACCGGAGCCGCGAGGTCGACCACGACCGGCACGAAGGGCAGCGTGGACCTGCCGTGGCGCGCGCCGTGTCCGCCGCTCTCGGTGCCCTGCGCCACGATGACGTCGGCCCCGACGTCCAGCGCCCGCCGGGCCTCCTCCAGGTCGGTGACCTGGACGATCAGCGGCACGCCCGCCGCACGGACGCGTGCCGCCAAGGGCGCCGGGTCCCCGAAGGACAGCATCACCGCGGCGGGACCGTACTCCAGTGCCTGCTCGACGGCGCCGGCCTCGGCCGCCCAGCTCAGGAACCCGACTCCCCACGGCCTGCCGCACTCGGCCGCCACCGGCAGCTCGCGGGCCAGCCACTCCCGGTCGCCGCTGCCGCCGCCGAGCAGTCCGAGGCCGCCGCCGCGCGACACGGCCGCCGCCAGCGCGCCACCGGCGGAACCGCCCATCGGTGCCAGCGCGATCGGGTGCCGCACACCGAACATCTCCGTGAACGCCGTCGCCAAAGTCATGGGCTCCATCATGGCCCCGGCCGGGTCCGCGACGCGTGATCCCACTCAGCGCGGCGGGAGTTGATCGTAGGTCCTGAACGTGTAGTACGCGCTCAGCCGCATCGCGTTGCCGGTGGCGGCGGGAAGTCCGAGGCGGTTGTCGACGAGGCGGTCGAGGGGGCCGCAGCCGGTGGCGCCGGGGACCGTGAAGGCGGTGTCGTAGGCGTCGAACGCGATGACCGGCGGATCCTGCGAGACGACGCGGGAGCCGCCAGAGCGCACCAGCCGCAGCTCGACCGGGGTGTCGCCGCCGCCGATGACGCAGCCGTGCGGCAGCAGGGGGCTGAGGGCGCGGAAGCGCAGGGTGAACAGGCCCAGACGGTCGCCGACGGAGAAGAAGTCGGACCGGCCGCCGTACTCCGGTCGCAGGGACAGCCGGAGCAGCGGGTCTCGGTCGGCGCCGGGGATGCCGGTGAGGCCGCCGGGGACGCGGTCGGGGGCGCTGCGCAGGGCGCCCCAGACCTGGCCGTCGGCGCCGTCGGGCAGCGGGCCCTCGGCGTGGGTGAGCGTCATCGGCGCCAACTCGGGGATCGTACGGCTGCCGAGCGTCAACGACCCGGTGGCGGTGAGGACTTCGCACTTCCAGAGCGTGGCGTCGACCCCGGCGGGGAGGGCCGGGCAGTCGCTGAAGTCGGACGAGTACGGGGGCGGGGCGGGCGCGTCGGTGGCCGCGGACGAGGCTGCGGACAGGGCCGCGGGGTCGGCTGCGGGGTCGGCGCTCGCGGTGCCCGTGACCGTGGCGGCCAGGGCGGCGGCGAGGGCCAGGCCCGCGGCTCCGCGGCGGACGGTCGAGCGGCGCGTGTCGGTGGTGGATCGCATGGCTGTCAGCCTGCCGTCGCGCACGGCGGTGCGGCCTTGGGGATGCCCCTTGCCGTACCCCGAAGGGCCCCTGACGTGGCGTCAGGGACGTGACCCTCAGGTGCGCCCCCGAGAGCGGGAGGCGCCGACGCGAGCCGCCCCCGGAACCGTCGCCGACCGCCTTCTAATAAACTTGCCGCTCCGGCAATCTTGCCATCACGGCAATATTTATCTACCGTCGTAGCCATGACACAGGACGAAGACGCCGCCCGCCTCGGCCTGCGGGAGCGCAAGAAGCGGGAGACGCGTGTCGCGCTGAGCCAGGCCACGATCCGGCTGTGCGTCCAGCGCGGCTGGGACGACGTCACCGTGGAGGACATCGCCGCCGCGGCGAACGTGTCCGTGCGCACCTTCCGCAACTACTTCTCCGGCAAGGCCGAGGCCATCGCCGCCAGCCACCTGGAGCGGATGCGACGCGTCGCCGACGAACTGCGCGCGCGACCGGCCGACGAGCCGCTGTGGGAGTCGGTGGCACATGCCGTGGAGGGCCAGTTCGCGCCGAAGGGCGGTCCTGAGCAGGGCTCGTCCGAGGACCGGCGGCGCTGGACGGACGGCGTGCGGCTGATGCTCGCGGAACCGGCCCTGCACGGCGAGATCGTCAAGGCGAACGCCGCCGCGCAGGAGGAACTGGCCAGGGCCGTCGCCGAGCGCACCGGCACCGACGTCGCCCGCGATGTGTATCCCAAGCTGGTCGCCGCGGTGGTCGGCGCGGGCAGCGCCGTGGCCGTCGAGCACTCCCTGACCGCGGATCCGCCCGTGTCGCTCGCCGCGGTCCTGCGCGAGACGTTCGACGGGATCGTCGCGGGCCTGCCCGCTCCCTGATCCGCCCGCACCGTAAGTGAGTTGACCCGGTCGGCCGCCGGGTCGCTCCGGCCTGCCCTCGTACGGCGCTCCCCCTTTCCCTTCTTCCGTTCACGCAACGAGTCACTGAGGAGGACCAGTTGGTCACCACGGATGTCGTCATCGTCGGAGGCGGTCCGAACGGGCTGATGCTGGCATGCGAGTTGGCCCTGGCCGGGGTACGGCCGACCGTGCTGGAGAGCCTGTCGGCGCCGAGCGAGGAGCCCAAGGCGAACGGACTGGTCGGCCAGGTCGTACGGCTGGTCGACCGGCGGGGGCTGTACGAGGACCTGAGCGGGACGCCGGGGCCGCCGCGCCCGAACTCCGCCTCCTTCATGTTCGCCGCCCTGCCGCTGGACCTGAGCCTGCTCCCGGACAGCCCGGTGTACGGCATCGCGGCGCCGCAGCGGCACATCGTCGAGATCCTGGAGAAGCGGGCCGGTGAACTCGGCGTGGAGATCCGGCGCGGCCACCGGGTGACCGCCCTGGCGCAGGAATCACAGGACCCGCACGACCCGCAGGAGGCGTCGGACCCTGACGCGGGCGCACCGGGCGACGCCGTCACCGTGGACGTCACGGGACCGGACGGCGCGTACCGGCTGCGCGCCCGTTACGTCGTCGGCGCGGACGGCGCGCACAGCGTCACCCGCAAGCTGTCGGGCATCGGCTTCCCCGGCGTGAGTGACGACCGCAGAACCAACCGGACGGCGCACGCGACCGTCCCCGCGCATTGGGTCGACCCCGCGACCGGCGCCCTGAATGTGCCCGGTTACGGCACCGTCCGGCCGTTCCTGCCGCTCCGTACCGAGCACGGCGGATTCTCGTACGCGCCCTTCCCCGGCCGCCCGGCGCTGATCAGCACCACGGAGTGGGACCAGCCGGAGACCGGGACGCCGATGAGCCTCGAAGAACTGGGCGCGAGCGTCCGGCGTGTACTGGGCGCCGATCTGCCGCTGAGCCCGCCGACCGGCGAAGGGCCCTACGTCCTGCGGCGGTTGACCGGCGGCAACACGCGGGTGGCCGAGCGCTTCCGGGACCGGCGGGTGTTCCTCGTCGGCGACGCCGCCCACATCTACACGGCGGGCGGCGGCCCCGGCCTGAACCTCGGCCTCCAGGACGCGGTCAACCTCGGCTGGAAACTGGCCGCCGCGATCCACGGCACCGCGCCGGCCCACCTCCTCGACAGTTACGACGCCGAGCGGCGCGGGGCCGCAGACCGTATGGTCGTCTACGCCCAGGCGCAGGCCGCGTTGACCGCTCCCGGCGACGACGTCACGGCGCTGCGTCAGCTCTTCACCGAACTGCTCGCGCAGCCCGCGACCGTCCAGCACCTCGCCGACCTCACGGCGGGCACCGATGTCCGCTACGACATGGGCGGTCCCGAACCGCACGCGCTGGTGGGGCGGTTCGCGCCCGATCTGGACCTCCCCACCCCGGGCGGCACGGTCTCGGTGGCCGAACTGGCCAGATCGGCGCGGCCGTTGCTGCTCGACCTGACCGACGACGCGGCGGCCGCGGCGGCGCTCGGCCCGTGGAGCGACCGCGTCGGCGTCGTCACGGCGCACGCGCCGTCCCGGTCACAGCAGCCGCCGTCGCGGCCGGACGACGCTGCCGCCCCGACCGCCCTGCTGATCCGTCCCGACTCCTACGTGGCCTGGGCGTCGTCCGACCCGCGTCCCGGCGCGGCGGCCCTGGACGCGCTCCGGTCGGCCGCGCGGCACTGGTTCGGCGCCGGGGATCAGATCCGGGGCCGGGCCGGGCGTCCGGCCTGGGATCAGGCCGGGAATCGGACCGGGGGCGCCGTCTAGCAGGCCAGCATCTTCTGGATGGCCTGGCGGCTCACGCCCAGCTCGCGGGCGATGTCGGACTGCGAAACGCCCTGTCCGATGAGCTCCTGCATCAGGTCGCGCCGCTCGACGGCGAACTGTCGGGCCAGGCGGGTGTGGTGGATGGCCTGGGCGCGCACTTCCTTGATGCGGGCGAAGGTCGGCTCGTGCATCGAGAGATCTTTCCTGTCTGCCATGCCCTCCAGAGTGACAACGAGGGGTTGTCATGTCAACCCCTCGTTGTCAAAGGCGGCTCTCACTCGTTCGGGGGACGCTCGGCGTAGCCTGAAGTGGTGCCGTGTCGAGCCGAGCCGAGAAGGAGCCGCGATGTTCAACTTCATGGATGAGCTCTTCGCGCCCGGCCGCAAGCACACCGAGGACGAGCGCAACCGCCTGGAGCTGTCCCGCGACGACGAGGGCAGCAGCGATCCGGCGCGCGGGGCGATAGACCTCGACTCCGGCTCGGTGGTCATCCGTCCGGCCCACGCCGATGCCCACGTCACCGAGGCGGCCCCGTCGGAGCCCGCCCCCGCCCGGGAACCGGCCGTGGACGCGGACGAGGAGTGAGGCGCGGGCACGCCTCATCCGCAGCTCCCGAGCGATCCGCGCGCCACGGCGGGACTACGGGTGGTCGGCGCAGCAGGGAGTCGGGTTCGGCACCTCGAAGGGGGCCAGCGTGCCACCGGCCGCGGGGGTCAGGTCCAGCACGAGCCGTCCGTCGCGCCACCGCGGGCGTACGTGGTCGCGGGTCCGCACGGGGATGTGCGGATCGGGCCCGTCGCCGTCCGTCGCGGGCGGCGCGCCGACCAGGACGACCTGGTCGATCGCGGTACGTGCGAGCAGGTCCGCGAGCGTGACGGTGCCGGTCAGGACGTCGGCGCCCGGATAGAGCACCGCCCGGCCGCCGCTCCCGCGGGCGTGTTCCGCCGCCGCCGCGGTCGCGGAACGCGCCTCCTCGGCCGGGCCGTGCGTAGCAGGGCCGAGCGCGGCGCCCGCACCGTCGAGTCCAGCGCTGGCGAGTCCCGCACCGTCGAGCCCCGCCCCGCCCGGCCCCGCCGTGTCCTCGGGCGAGAGCCGGGCCAGCAGCCGGTCCCATGCCGCCGTCGCGGCCTCGGCGTCGGGCAGCGCGAAGGAGACGGCCGTACGCGGGCGGGCCGTGGCGCGTACGAGGTGGGTGCAGGCGACGGTGGCGGCCGGGAGGTCGAGCACGTCGGCGAGGTGCCGGATGAGGTGGTCGGCCTCGCGCAGATTCACCGACCCGGCGGTCACACCGATGACGGTGTGGCCGCCGGGTCCTTCGTGCGGGGTCGTCATGCGGGCAGGACCCACATCGGGTTGGAGTAGAACCACAGGTCCTTCCAGGGGTCGGCGTCGCCGATCACGTCCATGGCGGGGCCGACCGGGTCGACGGAGGCGCCGTTGACGCCGACGGCGGTGCGGTTGCCGTCGGTGCCGCGCAGGCGGACGTACACCGGCTTGTCGACCCGGCCCAGGGAGTAGGTCAGCCGGACCTTACCGGTCGACTTGTCGACCTCGAATGACTTCACGACCTTGGTGTTCGGCGCGGCGAGGGTGTCCTTGTCCCGCGCGGTGCCGGTCACCTGGCCCTGGATGACGTCGAGGCGGGCGAGCTTGGGGACGAACTGGGACCAGTTCGGGCCGCCCGCCAGGGCGACGGTGACGACCAGGTCGACCTTGCTGCCGCGGCGCACGTGCAGGACGCCGCCGAGGGTGACCGACCGGCTGCCGTCGCCGAGCCGCGCGTCGAGGCCGCTGATCAGGCCGCCGTGGTCGACCCAGACGCGTCCGGCGCGGATGCCGTCCATGACGGCCGCGTAGGAGAAGCCGGCGGAGGCGACGTGGGTGCGGCTGTACTGGCCGGGCCAGAAGTCGGTGTCGGTGAGGTTGAGCGCGCCGCCGTAGACCGGGTCGGCGTACTTGCCGTTGGCGTTGAAGTCGCCGTTCGGGCCGCGCACCGAATTGTCGGCGTAGACGTTGTGCGAGTCGGAGTTGGCGGTGATCCACCAGGGCTTGCCCTCGGCGAGGAGGCTGTCCCACAGGCCGCCGACGGTGGAGGTCATCCAGTCGAAGCCGCCCCAGGTGCGGTAGCTCTCCAGCGGGTAGCCCGGGAAGGAGTCGGCGCTGGGGCTGTTGTCGTAGATGCCGCGCCCGGACCCGGCGCCCTGCGGGGCGGGCAGGCCGCCCGCCTGGTGGCCGGGGGCGCCCTCCATGCCGACGGCGATCCCCGGCTGGGCGTCGCGCCAGGCGCGGATCTCGTGCGGGGAGTCGATGCCCTTGCGCGCCGGGTGGTTGGCCAGGAACAGCACGTCCTGGACCTTGCGCCGCCTGACCTGGTCGGCGAGGAAGTTCAGGCCGGAGATGGCCAGCGCCTCGTTGGCGGGCGTGCTGGCGCTCGCGCCCTTCACCGAACCGTCGAAGGAGTTCTCGAACTCCTTGAGGACCGCGACCTCGTTGCGGCCGGGGTGGACGAAGACGGTGCCGTGCTCGGCGGCCGGGATGTTCCACTCAAGGCCCTGGAAGACCAGGGTGTCGGAGACCTTCGCGCGGGCCGCGACGATGTCCGGATTGACCTTCTCCACACCGATCTTGGCGTGCTGCTCACTGCCGTGGTCGGTGATGACCATCCAGTCGAGGCCGTGCGCGTTGGCCTGCCGTACGTGGTCGATCACGCGGTACTTGGCGTCGCTGCTGTACTGGGTGTGGATGTGGTGGTCACCCGCCAGCCACAGCAGGCCGCCGGGGTGCGAACCGCCGTGGCCCGCATGACCGCCGGAGGAGTGCGCCGCCGCCTGGCCCGCTCCGGCCAGGACGCTCCCGGCCGCGAGTCCCGCGCCCAGCAGGCCCGTTCGGCGCAGCATGGAGCGCCGCGAGAGCTGACTGGGCGTCAACTCCTCGTCCGGTACCGAGGTGTCGAGGGCGGGAGGCAGCGAACCGCCGTCGGTGTGACCGCCGTGCGCGTGATCGTGGGGCCCGTGCTGGTGACCGTGGCTGTGGCCGTGGCTCATATTCAGCTCCCGCTGACGACAGGATGTACGCGTAGGACGCGGCGAGTCTGGGCAGCGCGGGTGAACGGCGGGAGGCACCGTGGGGTGGCAAAGGCGAAGTAAAGCGTAAGCAAAGGCCCACGGCGTGCGCGTCGCGTCGCGAGGGCCCCTCGCATGCGGGCGTCGTCGGCGGTACGGGCGAGGGCGCGTCCGGCCCCGGACAGGACCGCGTGGCGGGCCGTCGTCCACGGGCTCGGGACCGGTCCCGAGGCGGCGCCCGTAATCTCCGCGGACGATGGACGACCCGAGGAGTATCCGCGTGACCGCTCGGCAGAACTGGTCCCTGCCCGCGTCGGTGAACTGCGTCCTGGCGCGCCGCGACCCCGCCGGACTCGCGGTGGAACTGGCGGCGGCCCGCCGGGACATGACCGAGTTCACCCTCGCGCTGGACGACAGCCGCACCTACCTCTCCCCCAAGCGCGCCAACGTCGTCCGCCACCAGGGCAAGGCGCTCGCCCGCAGCCTCCGCCGGATCAGCGCCCGCCTCTGCCGGGGCGGCTGCGCGCGTCTGCGGGCGCACCCCCGGCTGGGGCGGTACGTCAGCGTCCACGAACGCGACGTGCTCGACGACGGCGGTGTCCTCGCCGTCCGCCGGGGCGTCCTCGAACTGACCCGCGCCCTGGCGACGTTGCGCAGCCGCGAGCCGTTCTACGTCCGGGTCCGGGACCGCGAGATGTCGAGCACCAGGTCCCGGATGAGCGCGTACGGCGCTTCGCTCGGCACCCTGCTCGACACGGTGGTCCTCGACCTCACCGCCGCGGACCTGTCCGGCCTGAACGCGCACGCCGTCTCCGGGCTGCGCGCCCTCTGGTCCCCGAGTACGGTCTGGTCCCCGGCCGCCGCCAAGAAGGCGCGCGCGACCTCCCGCGAGATCGGCCCCGGCGTCTTCCTGCTCTGACACGGGCCCGTCGCCGCTCCGGAGCGGTGGGCGCGGCGCCTTCCGGGCGCGGTGTTCACCAGCCCGTCGCGGCGACCACCTCGCGGGCGATGTCCACGACGCTCCTGCCGTCCGTGGCGATCCGTACCGTGTCCTGAGGCGCGTGTTCCGCCAGGTGCCGCGCCATGACGTCGCTCCGGCTGATGTGCGGGGCGAGTTGGGAGCCGGTCTCGCGCCGGGCGAGCCGGGTGCGGGCCGTCGCGTCGTCGGCGGTGAGCAGCACCCGGACGACGCGCGGCGGCCCGCCGCCCAGGGCCCGGACGAACATGTCGTGCTCCAGCACGCTCACCGTGTTGGTGTAGATCAGCCTGCGGTGCCCCAGCGCCGCGAAATTCGCCCACACCGCGGCCAGATTCCGCTCGGTGATCGCGGAGCGGCGCGGATCGTCCGGCGGCGCCGGGTGCACCTGCCCCATGAGGTCGCCCTCGATCACGCAGTGCGCGACATCCGCCTCCCGCAGCAGCTCCGAAACCTCCCAGGCCACCGTGGACTTGCCCACGCCCGAACGCCCCCCGATGAGCAGCACCTCATACGTCGTCACGCCGGGAGCCTCCCAGAGGCCGACCCCGTCGGGCCACGCGTTTTCCCCGGCCAGGGGGCGTACGGGCTTACGCGCGAGCCGACCGGCCGCGTTCTGACCGGCGCGGTACCGGGAGCCGCCGGGCCCCGGAAGGGCGACGTCCGCGCCGCGCGCCGCCCTGTCCTACGTCAGGAGCGCGGCACCGCGCCGTGCTTCCAGCGGTGCCCCGTGGAGGCGGTCTGCGTCTATCCGGGGAGCGGCTAACCGCCCCTGACGGGGCATCACCCGCACCGCCCTGAGGATGCCCGGCGGTCGGGAACGGCGCGCGCCGCCGCCGGTCTCGGCGCCGCGCGGGCGACCCCCCTTTTTCCAACGTTGACCGCCGCCCGTATGGACACCCGCCAGGCACTGTGCTGTCATGCCACCGACATCGTTTGCAACGATGGAAGAAGTGCGGGGAGGTGCCCGTGGGACGCGGGCGCCGCCTTTGTCCAGCATTCCGCCAGGTCGGACCTCAGGAGCCCACGCGGTACGGGGAGGCGGGCTCCGACAACGCTGTCAGCGGCCGACGGAGCCTCACGACGGGTCGACAAGGGGCCCGCTTCAGGACGGAGTTGTGCGTGAGAAGAAGACGAGCGTGGCGCACGATGCGGTACATGCGGCGGCGGGCAGCGGTGGTCGCCGTGACCGCCTGCGTGGCGGGGATGACGGTGGCCGGGGCGGGCCAGGCGTCCGCGGGACCGGGACACGGGGCGGGCCACCACGCCGTCCCCTCGGTGACCTCGGGCGGCGCCCGCTTCCAGGTGCTGTCGCCGACGTTGATCCGTACCGAGTACGCGCAGGACGGGAAGTTCACCGACGCCGCGACGTACAACGCGATCGGCCGCGGCGACTTCGCGCCGGCCGCGTACACGACGAGCACGTCCAACGGCTGGCTGACGGTCGCGACGAGTGCGATGACGCTGCGGTACCAGGTGGGCTCCGGGCCCTTCAGCGCGCGGAATCTGTCGGTGAGACTGACAGCCGGATCCTCCGCGGTCGCCGCGGCGCCGTGGCAGCAGATGACGTGCGCGGTCGGCGCGCTGTGCGAGGCGGAGAGCCTGCCGTACAGCGGGGTCGGCGTCGCCACGGACCACACCGGGTACACCGGCTCCGGCTTCCTGGCCGGCTTCCAGGGGACGGGCAGTTCGCTGTCGGCCGATGTCGAGGTCGCGACGGCGGGCACGTACCAATTCGACGCGCGGTACGCCAACTCCGCGGCGGGCGACGGCCAGAACACCACACGCACGCTCACCTTGACGGTCGACGGCGGCGCGGCGCGGACGCTGAGCCTTCCGGTGACCGGCAGTTGGGACACCTGGAGTCTGGCGACCGCCGCGGTGCAGCTCGGCGCGGGCCGTCACACCGTCACGCTGTCCAGGGCCGCCGGGAACTCCGGCAATGTGAACATCGACAGCGTCGCGCTGGTGAACTCGGGGAGCGCGTTCCCCACGGCCTCGGCGACGGCGATCGCGGACTGTGCCTTCGGCGCGAGTTGCGAGGCCGAGGCGGACCGGATCGCGGGTTCCGCGAAGGTGGCCACCGACCACGGCGGATACTCGGGCGGCGGCTTCCTCGGGGAGCTGAACCAGGGGTCGAGCGTGACGACCCACGTCGTCGGGGTCCCGTCGGACGGGACGTACGCGGTCCAGGTGCGCTACGCCAACTCCACGGGCGGCGACGGCCTGAACCAGACCCGTACGGCCACGGTGTCGTCCGGCGGTACGAGTCAGACGCTCTCGCTGCCGGTGACCGGCAACTGGGACACCTGGCAGACCGCCTCGGTGCCCGTGGCGCTCAAGGCGGGCGCCGACGACATCACCGTCGGCTGCCCGAACGCGGCGAGTTGCCACATCAACCTCGACACGCTGTCGGTGACCGCGTCCGGCGCGGCGGCCCCGCAGCCGCACCTCGCGCTCGGCGGATACCGGCGCAGCCTCGACGGGCTCAACGGCGACAACGGCAATCCGACGACCACGCCCGGCTTGATGTACAAGGACGGCTGGTACCTGCTGGACGACACGACGTCCGCGCTGTACGACACCGCCGCCAAGAAGGTCACGCAGCGCCCCTCGCACAACGGGACGCCGTACCAGGACGGTTATCTCTTCGGGTACGGCCACGCCTACAAGCAGGCGCTGTCGGATCTGGCGACGCTGACCGGCCCGGCGCAACTGCTGCCGCAGTGGGCGTACGGCGTCTGGTACTCGGAGTACATCGACAGGACCGCCGCCGACTACGAGAACACGATCCTGCCCGCCTTCCGGTCCGAAGGCGTCCCGCTGGACGTCCTGGTGACCGACACGGACTTCAAGTCGCCCAACGCCTGGAGCGGTTGGGAGCTGAACACCGCCACATTCCCCGACCCGAAGGGCTTCTTCGACTGGTCGGCGGCGCAGGGGCTGCACAACACGCTCAACACCCACCCGAGCATCCTGGCCTCGGACCCGCAGTTCGCGCAGGCCCAGGCGACCGCCAAGGGCAAGCTGGTCAAGGGCGGTTGCGCGGCGGGGGCGAGCGCGGGAGGCGACTGCTACGTCTTCGACTTCGGCGACCCCGACCAGCTCAAGGCGTACATGGACCTGCACAAGACGATGGACCAGCAGGGCAACGACTTCTGGTGGTTCGACTGGTGCTGCGACAACTCCCAGTCCTCGCTCGCCGGAGTGACGCCCGACGCGTGGATCAACCAGGCGTACGCGGCGGAATCCGCTCCGGCGATCGGCCGCGGCTTCGTCATCTCCCGTGCCTACGGCTCGCTCCAGGCCGGCGGGTACAGCGGCCAGCAGGGGCTGCCCACCGGACCGTGGGCCGACAAGCGCACCACCGTGCACTTCACCGGTGACACGTCCTCGACCTGGGGCACGCTGCGGTCCGAAGTCGGTTACACACCGGGCGAGTCGGTCGCGACCGGCATGTCCGCGGTCAGCCACGACATCGGCGGGCACAACGACACGACGGGGCTGACCGGCTCCGAGACGTACACCGACGGCGGCGGCACCCACACCACGCACAAGCTGCCGGACGACCTGTACGCCCGGTGGGTGCAGCTCGGCACCTTCCAGCCCGTCGACCGGCTGCACAGCAACCACAGCGACCGGCTGCCGTGGCAGTACGGCACCGCGGCCCGGCAGTCGGCGGACACATTCCTCAACCTCCGCGAGAACCTGGTGCCTTACACGTACAGCCTCGCGCAGCAGGCGGTCACCACGGGCGTCCCCGTGGTCCGCGCCACGTACCTCGAATACCCGGACGAGCCGCAGGCGTACGCCACCGCGGGCAGTGAGTACTTCTACGGCTCCGACATGCTGGTCGCTCCCGTCACCACCCCGGGGACGACGGCCACGACGTCGGTGTGGTTCCCGCCCGGCCAGTGGACGGACTACTTCACCGGGCAGACCTACACCGGCGGCACCACGCGGACCATCACCACGGGGCTCGACCGGATGCCGGTGTTCGTGAAGGCGGGCGCCGTCATCCCGACCCGTACGGACGATGTCACCGCCAACGACAAGGCGCCGCTGACCAAGGTCACGCTGACCGTGGCCGCGGGCGCCTCCGGCTCGACCTCGCTCTACGAGGACAACGGCACCGCCGGGGGTCCCGGTCGCAGCGCCACCACGACGGTCCGGTACCGCGAGAGCGGCGGTCGGCACACCGTCACCGTCAGCCCGGCCGCCGGGTCCTTCCCCGGCCAGGTCAGGACCCGGCAGTGGACGGTGACGCTGCTCGGCGTCGCCGCGCCGAGCCACGTCACGGCGGCCGGCAAGGGATTGCCGCCGGACGCGTACCACTACGACAGCGCGACCCGCTCCCTCACCTGCACGCTGCCCGCGCGCAGCGTGCACGCACCGGTCACCCTCAGCTACCGCTGACCGACCGGCCCCGTACGGGCCCGCGCGTACTCCCGCGCGGGCCCGTACCTATGACGCCGCTAGCCCGCGCCACCGCACAGCTCCGCGAAGCGCGCGGTGTCGATGTTGCCGCCGGACAGGATCAGGCCGACGCGGGGCGGTAGGGGGGTGACGCGGGCGGAGAGCAGTGCTGCCAGGGGCGTGGCGCCACTTGGTTCGAGGACGATCTTCAGGCGTTCGAAGGCGAAACGCATCGCCTCGCGGATCGCGTCCTCGGTGACCAGGACGATGTCGTCCACCAGCCGCCGGTTGATGGAGAAGGTCAACTCGCCGGGGACGGAGGCCGCTTGCCCGTCGGCGATCGTGCGCGGGACGGGGATGGCGACACGCTCGCCCGCCTCCAGCGAGCGCTTGGTGTCGTCGCCCGCCGCCGGTTCGACGCCGATCATCCGGATGGCGCTGTCCAGCCCCTTGACGGCGGTCGCGCTTCCCGCGAGGAGTCCCCCGCCGCCGACCGGCACCACGAGGGCGTCCAACGGCCCTGCCTCGTCGAGGAGTTCCAGGGCGGCGGTGCCCTGCCCCGCGATGACGTGCGGGTGGTCGTACGGCGGGATCAGGGTGAGGCCGCGGTCGGCGGCCAGCGCCTCGCCGATGGCGACCCGGTCGCCCGTATACCGGTCGTAGGTGACGACCTCCGCGCCGTAGCCCTCGGTGGCCTCCCGCTTGGAGCGCGGGGTGTCCTCCGGCATCACGATCACCGCGGTGCTGCCCAGTTCCCGCGCGGAGAGCGCGACGGCCTGCGCGTGGTTGCCGGAGGAGTACGCGGCGATGCCCTTGGCCAACTGCTCGGGCGTGAGCCGGGACGCGGCGTTGTACGCGCCGCGGAATTTGAACGCGCCGACGCGCTGGAAGTTCTCGCACTTGAGATGGACCTCGGCGCCGACGAGGTCGTCCAGGGTGCGCGAGCGCAGGACGGGCGTACGGTGCGCGACGCCGTCGATGCGGGCGGCGGCGTCGCGGACGTCGGCCAGCGTGACCGGCGCGGCGGCGGTCGGGGGGCGGTGGGTTGAGGTCACCACCGCACCCTACGCCGTGCTCCTCGGGCGCCTCGCGGGTGGCCGGACCTCGGACGTTACGGTCCCGCGGCCTGCGCGGCGGCGGTGCACGGGCCGGGGGCGCGCCCGGAGTGGGTGATTCCGGCAAGGCGTTCATGTGCGCTTCGTCGCGCGTTGGCTGGGGCTGTCATCTCGGTCCGTAGCGTCGGCTTCTGCCGGCCGGACCTGCCCCGTCGACCTCTCGGGGACCCCTCACAGGTTCCGTGCTGCCCCACGGCGACGACCGATGAACCGAACAACAGCGCAGACGAATGAGAGACGCCCATGTGCAGTCCGCAGCACCAGCCCGAGGGACCCCTGCCCGGCGCGAGCCGCCGATCGTTGCTCGTCGGAGCCGGACTCGCCGGAGCCGCGGTGGCCGGTCTGTCGGCCGCGGGACCCGCGTCGGCCAGTACGCCGGGGACGGCCGGAACCGCCGGGCTTCCGGGGTTCGGTGGGCCGTGGCGGCCCGACACCGACGACCAGCGCTTCACCGTCGTGGTGATGCCGGACACGCAGTACATGTTCGACGGTGACGCCCTGTACCCGGCGCCGGTCGAGGCGGCCTTCCGCTATCTGCTGGCGAACGGCAAGGACGAGAACATCGTCTTCATGGCACACCTGGGCGACCTCACCCAGAACGGCAAGGCGGGCGAATTCGCCTCCATCAGCAAGGCGTTCAAGATCCTGGACGACCACCAGGTGCCGTACAGCGTGCTGGCGGGCAACCACGACATCCCCGGCAAGGACGACCAACGCGGGAACACGCCGTACCTCGACCACTTCGGGCCGCGGCGGTTCCGCAAGGCGCGCTCCTTCGGCGGCGCGAGCCCCGACGGCTACAACACCTTCCACACCTTCCGGGCCGCGGGCCGGGAGTGGCTGGTGCTGGCCCTCGACTGGCGGCCGTCGGCCGCGGGCGTCGCGTGGGCGAAGAAGGTCATCGCCGCGCACCCGAAGTCCCCGGTCATCCTCACCACGCACGAGATCGTCGGCGCCGACACGTACGGCGACGAAGCCGAACTGTCCGACTTCGGGCAGCAGTTGTGGGCCGACCTGATCGACGGCAACGACCAGATCTTCCTCACGCTCAACGGTCACTTCTGGCCGCCCGCCCGCACGGTGAAGAAGAACGCCGCCGGGCACGACACGCATCTGCACATCACCAACTACCAGGACCGGTACTACGGCGGCGCCGCGATGATCCGGCTCTACCGCTTCGACCTGGCGCGCGACACCATCGACGTCGAGACGATCTCCCCGTGGATCCTCGGCAAGGCCGCCGACAGCCTCAACGAGCTGGAGCGGCAGGAGATCGAACTGACGGGACCGCAGGACCGGTTCTCGCTCGACATCGACTTCGAGCAGCGCTTCTCGGGCTTCGCCCCGGCCACCCCGCGGCCCGCACGGCCCGTCAACCGGATGCTCGTCCCCGGCACCCTGGCGTACTGGCGGTTCGACGGCTCGCACGGCACCGACCGGATCGTCGACCTGTCGGGGCGCGGCAACGACCTCACCAAGGTCGCGCTGCCCGGCGCCACGGACGCGGCGCTGACCTGGTCGGCCGACCACCACCCGGACCAGCCCGGCCACGCCAGCCTCTACTTCGGCGGGGACAGGGACAGCGGCGGCCCGCACGGCGCCTACCTCCAGACCGTGGACAGGGCGCCGCTGAACGCGGCCACCTTCCGCTCGGCGTACACCTTCGAGGCGTTCTTCAAGCTGCCCGCCGACTGGGACGGCAACCGCAACGGCTGGTCGGCGCTGCTGAGCCGCTGGGGCACCAGCGGCCAGGCGGGCAAGACGGGTTACTCCGAGACCGAGCCGATCGTCACCCTCAGCCTGTCCGGCGGCGCCGAACTCCAGTGGAACGTCTACCCGTTGAACCTCACGACGTCGACCACCAACTGGGGCCACTACCTGCCGATCAACGTCTGGTGGCACGTCGCCGTCGTCAACAACGGGCGGCAGACCACGATGTACGTCGACGGCTGTCCGGTCGTCCGCAATCCGTCCACCCGCAACAACGGCCTGACCTCGCTCAATCTGCCGTGGATGATCGGCGGTCACGCGGACGGCGGCAAGCCGGACCAGGTCATGCGCGGCTGGATCGGTGACGTCCGGATCGCCGAACGGGCGCTGGCCCCGCGCGAGTTCATGAACGCCTGACGGACACAGCCGCCGGGGGGCGGGTCCCGACCCGACCGCACCCGTCCCCCGGCCCCGTCCCCCGGCCCCGGACCTCACTCTCGATCGGACCCGGACCGGGACCCCACCGCCCGAGCAGCGGTTAGCCTCGGGCGGTGAAACGCATCCTCGTCGCAGGCATCACCGGAGCGGGCAAGACCACCATGGCGCGGGCCCTCGCCGAGCGGCTCCGCCTGCCCTTCCACGAGATGGACGCCCTGCGGTTCTCGGGCCCCGACTGGGCCACCGACCCGGAGTTCGAGCGGAAGGTCGCCGACCTCGCGGCCGGCCCCGAGTGGATCGTCGACTCCTTCGGCTACCCGGAGGTACGGGACCTGCTGTGGACACGCGCGGACACCGTGGTCTGGCTCGACTACCCGCGAGCGGTGATCATGCCGCGCGTCCTGCGCCGGTCGCTGAGCAGGACGCTGCGCCGGGAGCGGGTCTTCGGCGGCAATGTGGAGACCGTGTCGGGCTGGTTCAGCGGCGAACACCCGGCGTGGTGGGCCTGGTCCCAGCACGCCGCCCGGCGCGCGGACATCGGCGGGCGCGGCCAGGACCCCCGCTTCGCGCACCTCCAGGTGTTCCGTTTCCCCTCGCCGCGTCGGGCCGAGGCGTGGCTGCGCACCGTGCGCCCGTGACGCGGTGACCTGGCGGGCTCGTCGGCCCGATGGCCGCGTGCCGAACCCCGGTACCCCCGCGACCGACGGCTGGGCCGGGTTCCGGATCGCGCCCCGCGCCTCCCCCGGCCGCCCGTCCCTCGCATCCCGCAGCCCACGCGCACCGCGCCTCCCACCGGCCACAGTCCGCCCGGTCACCGGCCGCGGTCCGTCCGCTTTGCCGTCTCCCCAGACCTTGACGGCCGCGTCCACGACCGCAAAGAATGGCCCGGCAGCCTATGACAACGTTGTCTAAACGCAAGAGGAGATCTGCCGTGACCCACGACCCCGCCGGACTGGGCAGACGGCGCTTCGCCCAGCTCGCCGCGCTCACCTCCCTGGCCGTCGCCACGCCGCTGTCGATCGGCGCCGCCTCCGCGGACGCCGCGCCCGCGGGCCGGCCCGGCGGCGCAGGGCACGGTCCTGGCCACGCTCCCGACGACGATGTCGCCGCCGCCTACTACCAGGCGCTGCTGACCCACACCCGCTGGGCCGAGACCCAGTGGGACGCTTCGAAGGGCTACTACACGGGGACCGACTACAACTTCGTGGTCGTCCTCGGCAACGCGGTGCTGCTGACCCGCGGTACGTACGACGCCACGAGCGCGGGCATCGACAAGGAGACGCTGCGGGCGCACACACTGGCCACCGTCAAGCACTTCGCCGCGTCCAACCGCCTGACGGGCGGCACCGAGTGGGGCCGCACCCTCTTCTTCGACACGACCTTCCAGCTCTACTTCGTGCTCGCGGCGCACCTGCTCTGGGACCAGTTGGACGCGGTGACGCGAGGTCACGTCGACACGATCGTGCGCGAACAGGCCGCGTACACCACGGCGTTGGGCACCGCCAACGACCCAGCGTCCGGCAGTTGGACGCCGAACGGGCTCAAGGGCGGCTTCGTCGGGGACACCAAGCTGGAGGAGATGGGCGTCTACGCCCAGTCCCTGGCGCCGGGTCTGGCCTGGGCCAGCGACGATCCGAGGTATGCCGACTGGAGCGCCGCGTACGGCCGTTGGAGCCGGAACGAGACGGGGCTCCCGGCCGCCGACCTGGCCAACCCGACCGTGGTGGACGGCGTCGCGGTCAGCGCGAACACCGCGACGAATCTGTACGACTCCTTCATCGTGGAGAACCACGGCTCCTTCGGACCGCACTACCAGCAGGAGTTGTGGCGCACCTCGGGCCGTAACGCCGTGCACTTCATCACCGCGGGCCGTCCGCTGCCGCAGGTGCTCACCGAGCAGCCGAACGCCAGGCAGTTGTGGCGCACGCTGCTGATGGTGATGAGCGACGCGGGCGAGCCGCTGATGCCGATGGTCGCCGACCGCGAGCACCTCTACGGCCGTGACGTGATCCCGCTGGCGTTCCTCGCGCAGGTCGCCGGGGACCGTACGGCGGCGTGGGGCGAGGCCGCGATGGCGGCGCGGCTGGCGCCGTACCAGGCGTACGCGCCGCTGTACCGGCTGGCGAAGTTCTCCGGTGAGCCGAAGTACGAGCCCGAGGCGCGCGCAGAGGTGGCGATCAGCTATCTGCTGCACGAGTGGCGGGCGGCGCACGGCGGGATCGTCAAGCCCCTGTCGGACGCGGAGATGTTCGCGCGCGCCTCCGGCGTCAAGGACTTCGGCCCCGGCCCCGGCCTGGTCGCGCAGCAGACCCCGGCGGCCTGGGCGGCGGCGGTCAGCAAGCCGGGCTTTGTGAAGTTCGGCTGGCAACCCGCCCACGACGACTGGCTGTTCGCGCTCAGCGGCACGACGCCGATGTTCCTGCCCGCGACGGCGGCGAAGGTGCTCAAGCGGTCGGTGACGACGTACCGGGAGGTGCGCGACGGCTTCGACGCGACCGCGACCGTGCTGACCCTGGACTCGGGCACCGCGGGCTTCACCACTCTGCCGTCCGGCGCGGTGGTCTACGCGACCAGCGGTACGGCGTCGGGCGAGGGCTCGCTGCGGGTGCAGAATCTGACGATGCCGGGTGTCGCGGGGCTCGTCGGCAGCCGCACGTACACCGCGGCCGAGGGCAGCGCGAAGGTCGCCTCGCAGGACAGCGGCAACGCCGGTGTCGGTCCCGGGCCGCGGGTGGACGAGCTGACCGTGCCCAGCGGCTCGTGGCGGTACGTGCGCATGCAGGGCGTCGCGGGCCACACCACGTACGGCTACTCGCTGTACGCCTTCGAGGTCCGTGACGGCGCGAGCGGTCCGGATCTGGCCCAGGGCAGGACGGCCACCGCGTCGTCCGCCGACTCCGGCAAGGGCGCGGCGCTGGCCGTGGACGGCAATGCGACGACCCGGTGGGCGGTCGCGGTCTCGGACCGCGGGCGCGCGGACAGTTGGCTGACCGTGGACCTCGGCGCCGCCAGTGCCTTCGACCGTGTGACGCTGCGCTGGGAGACGGCGGCGGCCCGCGCGTACCGCGTGCAGGGCTCGGCGGACGGGAAGACCTGGACCGATCTGATCCGCTTCCCGAGCGCGGACCTGTCCAGCCGCGGCGGCTGGCTGTCGGTGGACGGCCGGGCGGGGCTGGTGGTGCGCGGCGCCGCCAACCCGCTGTCGGTGTACGGCGATCTGGTGGTGCTCTCCGACGGTCCCGCCGAGCCGTTGCTGGTGGAGGGGCTGCCGTCGGGCGACCCGCGCGCGGTGAAGGCCGCCGCCGCGCTGCCCGTGCCCCGGGCGCGCGACGCGGCGGTCAAGGCCAGTACGGCGGGCGGGCACTTGAGCCTGTTCAACCTCTCCGCCGGCTCCGTCGCCACCACGGTGTCGGTGCCGCAGAGCCGGTCCCGTCTCACGCTCTACGCGGGAACGCAGCACGTCACCGCGGACGGCACCGACGTCGCCACCGAGTTGACGGCCGCGAGCGCGGCGGTCGTCCCGGCCCGCTTCACCCTGACGTCGCGTGCGGGCGGTTCGGTGCCCACCGGTCTGCGGGTGGAGGTCGTGGACGCCGCGACCGTACGGGTGAGCGGTCCGCGCGCCCGTCTGCTGGTCACGGCGCCGTCGGGCGCCCGCGCCCAGGTCGATGTCCAGCCGGGCAGGACCGCGCAGGTCACCGTGCGCGGCGCGAAGCCGTATCCGCTGGAGGACGTGGCGGTCGGCTGCGACACCTTCCCGACCGGTCCGCTGCCGGCGGGCATGTCGGATCCGGCCGCGGCCGTGGACGGCGACCCGGCGACGTCCTGGCGGCCCGGCTCCGCGCGCGGCCGCATGGTGGTCGATCTCGGCGCGGCGGTCGATGTGCGGGAGATCCGTACCGCCTGGACCGGCGGCCATGTGCCGTCCGCCGCCATCGAGTTCAGCACGGACGGGCTGACGTACACCTCGGCGGGCGAGCTGCGGCGGCGCGGCCGTGCGGCGACGCTCGCGGCGCGTACGACGGCACGCTATGTGGCGCTCGCCGTGTCCGGCGGTCGCGACACGGACGCGCGGCTGGTGAGCCTGGAGGTCGTCCCGGCCTGACCACGGCCGGACAAGAGCCCCGGTTCGGGGCGGCAGACCGGGTCAGGCCGGTCTGCCGCCCCGAACCGGCATCGCCGCGAGGGCCGCTGACGTCGCATCAGGTCGAACTCAGTGCACGACGACGCGCAGCAGGCGGGAGCCGTGGTCGTCGGCGCCCTCACCCCGGGCACGTCGTGCACCGTGAGCGTCGCGGCCGTCACCGGGACCGGTGTCGGCCCCGCGGCGGCGGCCACCGGCAGGACGCCGTCCGCGTAGGGCCGATGAGGAGGCCCGCTTCCGCCGAGGGTGGGGCGGGCCGTCAGGCCACGTCGGCCGCGAGGCGGCTGAGCAGGAAACCGGCCATGCCGCGGACGCCGAACCCCAGCGCCCGCTCGTCGGCCGCGAAGTCCGGTGCGTGCGGGGCGCCGTTCATCCCGGCCTCCGGATTGGCGACGCCGAGGTAGAACATCGCGCCCGGCACACCGTTCAGGAAGAGCGCGAAGTCCTCGCCGTTGAAGGGGAAGGAGGCGTGCAGCACCTCCACCGTGTCCGGACCGAGCGCGCCGCGCAGGTACCGCGCCGCGGCCTCGCTCAGTTCCGGCGAGCAGACCATCGCGGGGAACGGCTCGTCCGCGAAGACGGCCGTGGCGCCCGGCAGCGGTTCCACCGCGGCGCGTACGGTGTCGCGGATCTCGGCGTAGCGGCTGTCGGGCCAGGCGCGCAGCGAGACGCGGACGAGCGGGCTGCCGTCGTCGAGCGCGGTCAACTCGGGCCAGGTGACGACGAATCGCGCCAGCGGCCCGTCGGGGTCGCGGAGGTCGGCCAGCAGGCGGTCGTACTCCTCGGGGTTGCGCGGGAGGCGGACGGTGGACAGGCCGTCCACCAGGTCGAGAATCCGGCGCGCGTCGGACGCGGCGTCCGGGCCGGTCAACTCGACCTGGAAATGGTCCTGTCCCGGCAGTCCGTGACCGGGCATGACCGCGAAGGTGCCGACCGGGAACGGCCCGCAGTGCAGCGCGTAGACCTCGCGCGGGGGTGTGTGTTCCAGGGCGCCGTCCTCGATCATGGCCCGCGCTCCGGCCAGCGTCTCCTCGGCAGGCTGGAAGAGGAAGACGATCCGGCCGTGCCAGCGCTCGCGCAGCCGGGCGAGTACCTGGGCGACGCCGACCCCGACGGCCGTGTGCAGATCGTGGCCGCACAGGTGCGCGGTGCCGGGGACGAGGGAGGCGAAGTCGCTCTCGAACAGCTCGTCCAGCTCGTCGTCGTCCACCGCGTCCATGTCGGCGCGGTAGGCGAGGGTGGGTCCCGGTCCCGCGCCGTCGAGCACCGCGACCACGCCGTGGCCGCCGACGCCGGTGGTCACCGTGAGGCCCGCGGCCCGCAGCCGTTCGGCGACCAGCGCCGCCGTACGTTCCTCGGCGCCCGCGGGCTCGGGGTGGCGGTGGATGTCGCGGCGCAGCAGCACCAGGTCGTTGTCGAACCCTTGCGCGATATTGCCGATCTCCTGGCTGTCCAGTGCTGATGGCATGCGTGGGAGGGTACCGGACGGCGGCGCGGGGTTCGTCGCGCCCGACAGCCTTGACCGGTCGAATGGTTGACCCGCACGTGCGGCGTGAGTAACTTACCGACGCCAGCTGCCATGCGGTAGGAATCCTTCCACTCCCCCGGCGTCCCTTCCCTGCCGCTCCCGACCACTGCTCCCGATCCAGCCGGCCTCTACAGACGAGGTTTCCATGCGGACCCCTGCACTGACGGCAGCCGCGGCGCTGCTCGCCTCCCTCTCCCTCGTACTCGCCGGGAGCGCCGACGCGACCCCGGCCCCGCAGCACGGCGGGAGCGGCCAATTCGACCGGCCGTACTCCGGATTCGCCCCGGCGGACACCGTCCTGCACCGGGGCACCCCCCGGTCGGCCGGGCTGGACGCGGCGCCGATCGACGCCTTCGAGCGGCAGATGGCGGGCTGGGAGGACCCCGCCTCGGGTGCGAATCACCTCTTCCCCGGCGCGACCACGCTGATGGCCCACGACGGCGTGGTGGTGGAGCGCGACGCGGGCGGTTACGCGGTCGAATACGCCGACGCCACCCACGAGTTGCCGGCCGACCAGCGGGTCCCGGCGCGTACCGACACCATCTACGACCTGGCCTCGCTGTCGAAGCTGTTCACCTCGATCGTGGCCATGCAGCAGCTCGAAGCGGGCCGGATCGGCCTCGACACGCCGGTGGCGCACTACCTGCCGGAGTTCGCCACCAACGGCAAGGGCGCCGTCACCGTCGAGCAACTGCTCACCCACACCTCGGGGTTCGACGCCGATCCGGTCCCCTCCCTGTGGCAGGGCTACCCGGATCTGCCGTCCCGCGAGAAGGCGATTCTCGACGCGAAGCCGATCAACGCGCCGGGGACGACGTATCTGTACTCGGATCTGAACATGCTGAGCCTGCAACTGGTGTTGCAGAAGGTGACGGGCAAGCCGCTCGACACGCTGGTGCGCGACGGCATCACGGGACCGCTGCGGCTGACCGACACCGGCTACAACCCGTCGGCCGCGAAGCTGCCGAGGATCGCGGCGACCGAGTACGAGACCAGCCCGGCGCGCGGCATGGTGCGCGGCCAGGTGCACGACGAGAACGCGTGGGCCATGGGCGGCGTCGCGGGCCACGCGGGCGTCTTCTCCACCGTGGACGATCTGGCCGTCCTGGCGCAGACGATCCTCAACGGCGGTACGTACAAGGGCCGTCGGATCCTCAGCCGGAACAGCGTCACGCTGATGGAGCAGAACTTCAACCAGGCGTTCCCCGGTGACTCGCACGGCCTGGGCTTCGAGCTGGACCAGATCTGGTACATGGGCGGCCTATCCGGTCCGCGCACCCTCGGGCACACCGGTTTCACCGGCACCTCGCTGGTGATCGACCCGCAGTCGCGTTCGTTCGCCGTCCTGCTCAGCAACCGGGTGCACCCGACGCGGAACACGCCCTCGACCAATCCGCCGCGCCGGGCCATCGCCACCGCGCTCGCGCAGGCGATCGCGGTCCGGGCCCCCGGCGGCGGCCCGCTGTGGTACTCGGGGCAGGGCGGCGGCACCACCAGCACCCTCACCACGGGACCGATCACCGCGAAGACACGGGTCGACATCGACTTCTCGGCGTTCGTCAACACCGAGTCCACCGACCTGCTCACCGTCGAGTCCTCCACGGACGGCGGCACGACCTGGCAGCCGCTACCGCTGCGGGTGACCGGCAAGGGCGCGCCGTCCGGCGCCCCGACCTCGCTGTCGGGGCAGGACGTCCGCGCCTGGTGGCGGGTGCGCGCCGAGCTTCCGCGGGACGCGGCCGGTGCGCTGATCCGCTGGACGTACGCCACCGACCCGGTCTACGAGGGCCGCGGCGTCGACCTCGCGGGGCTGTCGGTCACCTCGGGCCACCACGACCTGCTGCGGGCCGCGGGACTCACCCCGGCCGGCGCCTGGCGGACCGTGCACTGATCCGTCCGCCGGCCGCGGAGCGCTCACCCGCGCCGGGGCTCGCCCGAGGCCACGTTGACCCCGACGATCACGGTGGATACGTTTCCCCCGTGTCAGCCGGTTCCGACAACGAATCCCCCGAGGCGAGTCCCTTGGCGCGCGTCCGGTCGCTGCTGCCGGACCTCGCTCCGGCCGAGCGGCGCGTGGCGGCGGCCGTGCTGGCCAATCCGGCGCTCGCCGCGCGCAGCAGCATCACCGAACTGGCCGAGGCGGCGACGACGAGCGAGACCACGGTCATCCGCTTCTGCCGTTCCGTGGGCCTGCGCGGCTACCCGGAGTTGCGGATCGCGCTGGCCGCGGACGCCGCGCGCGCCGAGACCCGCGACGACCGGCACCTCGGCAGCGACATCACGCCGACCGACGACCTGTCGGAAGTCGTCGGCAAGGTCGCCTTCGCCGACGCGCGCGCCGTCGAGGAGACCGCGCGGCAGCTCGACGTCGACACGCTGCGCCGCGTCGTGGCGGCGGTCGCGGCGGCGGGCCGCGTCGACATCTACGGCGTCGGCGCCAACGCCCTGGTCGCCGCCGACCTCCAGCAGAAGCTGCACCGGATCGGGCGGGTGAGCTTCGCGTGGAGCGACACCCACATCATGCTCACCTCGGCGGCGGTGCTCAGCCCCGGTGACGTGGCCATCGGCCTCTCCCACACCGGGGCGACCGCCGACACCGTCGAGGCGCTGCGGGTGGCGCGCGAGCACGGCGCGACGACCGTCGCCCTGACCAGCTTCCCGCGCTCGCCGATCCACGCGGTGAGCGATCACCTCCTGACGACCGTGGCCCCCGAGACCACCTTCCGCTCGGGCGCGACCGCCAGCCGTATCGCCCAGCTCACCGTGATCGACTGCCTGTTCATCGGCGTCGCCCAGCACCATCTGGACAGCGCCCGCAAGGCGCTCAAGGAGACGTACGACGCGGTCGGCGACCACCGGCTGCCGGAGCCGTGACCGGGCGGGTGAGGCCGCCTGCTACGCCGACGGCCGGGGCGTGTGGATGATGCCGTTGAGCAGCACGTCGAATCCCCAGGTCAGACGGCCGGTGCCGGTGCCGCTCAGCAGGTCCATGCCGAGGGCGGCGATATGGGGGTAGGTGTCGGGCGTGGCGGAGAGGATCGCGTTCGCGAGGTCGCTCTCCTCCTGCTCCGCGCCGTCGGCCACGCTGCGGGTGCCCTGTTCGGTGGCGGTGGAGGTCGCGAAGTGCAGCAGCAGGTCCACCGCCCACGCGGTCCGCTCCGCGGGGACGCCTTCGGCCAGCAGCGCGAGCAGGCCGTCGACCAGCCGTAGGTAACCGGGGCCCGCGGGCCTGGTCACCAGCGCGGACTGGGCGAGACCCGGGTACTCCATCAGGGCTCTGCCGTACGACCACAGGAGCGTGAACAGCCGCTCGCGCCAGTCCCCTGGCGCGGTCACCGGGCCGAGGTCGAGTCCGGCGAGCAGGTCGTCGAGCATGTACGCGCGCAGCTCGGCGGTGTTGCTCACGTAGACGTAGAGCGAGGCCGGGCCGGTGTCCAGCTCCTGGGCGAGGCGGCGCATCGTGACGCGGTCGAGCCCTTCGGCGCGCATGATCTCCAGCGCCGTGCCGACGATCCCCTCGCGGGAGAGCGCGGGTTTGGCGGGCCGGTCGCGGCGGCTGATGGGGGCGGCTTTCCCAGGCGTCATCGCCTCAGCATAACGAACACGTTCGCCCGGCCATGGCGTGATCACGCCGCATGGAACGAACATGTTCGCTCTGAACGCGTTCGCAACGAACATGTTCGTGTACGGTGGTGGGTGTGGTCGGACAGACCGGTTCGATCACGCAATGTCACAGCGGACGTCACCCGACGTCACCCCGGAAGGAGGTCCCCGCCATGACCACCGCGACCACGACTTCGACCGCGCCCCGTCCCGCGGGCACCAGCACATCGGCCCGGCTGATGTGGGCGATCCTGGGGCTGGTGCTGCTCGCCGACGCCCTGGACATGATCGACTCGACCGTCACCAACATCGCCGCGCCCACCATCAGCGCCGAGCTGCACGGCGGCCAGGGCCTGATCAAGTGGCTGGGCTCCTCCTACATGCTGGCCATGGGCGTCCTGCTCGTCATCGGCGGGCGGCTCGGCGACAAATTCGGCCAGCGCCGGATGTTCCTGATCGGCATGGGCGGCTTCACCGTCGCCTCCGCCGTGGCCGGGCTCTCCCCCGATCCCGGACTGCTGATCGCCGCCCGTGTGGTGCAGGGGGCCTTCGGCGCCCTGATGATCCCGCAGGGCATGGCGATCATGACCAAGACCTTCTCGCGCGACATGCTCGGCAAGGCGTTCGCGTTCTTCGGGCCGCTGCTCGGCCTGGCCTCGGTCGGCGGTCCGATCCTGGCCGGATTCATCATCGACGCCGACCTCTTCGGCCTGTCCTGGCGGCCGATCTTCCTGATCAACCTCGTCCTCGGCGCGGTCGGCCTGGTCCTGGCGGTCCGGCTGCTCCCGCACGACGACGGGGACCGTGCGGTCGTCGTGGACGGGATCGGCTCGGGTCTGCTCGCCGTCACCATGTTCGGCCTGCTCTTCGGTCTGGTCGAGGGCTCGACCAACGGCTGGACGGCCACTCCCGTCCTCTCCCTCGTCGTGGGCGTGGCGGCCTTCGCGGCCTTCGCCCGCCGCCAGAGCACGGCGGCCGACCCGCTGCTGAAGGCGTCGTTGCTGCGCAACCGCGGCTTCAGCTCGGGACTGGTCGTCGGGCTCGTGGTCTTCGCGACCACCAGCGGGCTGATCTACGTACTGTCCCTGTTCATCCAGGAGGGCCTGCACGCCTCGCCGCGCACCGCCTCACTCGCCCTGCTGCCGATGACGCTCGGCATCATCGTGGCCGCGGGCGCGTGCATGGCGCTGATCAAGAAGCTCGGCCGCACGCTGATCTTCGTCGGCATCGCGATCCTGCTGGCGGGCGGCGGCTGGCTGCTCGCGCTGGTCGCCCACTCGGGCACCCACGTGGGCCTGTGGACGCTGGCCGCGCCGATCTTCGTCACCGGGCTCGGCATGGGCGCCTGCTACGGCACGATCTTCGACATCGCGCTCGGCGACATCAGCCCCGACGAGGCGGGCAGCGCCAGCGGCTCGCTCTCGGCGATCCAGCAGCTCGCCGCCGGTATCGGTTCGGCCGCGGTGACCTCGGTCTTCTTCCAGACCGCGGGCGGCGGCCTCGGCCACGCCATGAAGATCAGCCTCGCCGTCGTCCTGGGGCTCAGCCTGCTGTGCCTGCCCGCGGTCGCGCTGATGCCCAAGCGCGCCCCCGAGGAGACCGGCCACTAGCGGGTCAGGCCGCCGCGAGGACCCCGCTCCCTTGGGGGGGCGGGGTCCCGGCGTGCGTGCCGCGTACCGAGTCGCGCCGGGCGAATCCCGTACGACGAGGTGAACCGCTACCAGGTGAACGCGGTGGACTGGGCGCTGGTGGCGATGCAGTAGACGGTGGTCACCGAGGGCGAGGTGGTGACGATCTTGACCGACCAGTTGGTGGCGCTCGGCGTGCCGGACAGCACCCAGGAGTCGGTCTTGTCACCGGCGGCGAGCGTGCCGGTGGACTGCGGGAGCGGGCCGAGGGTGACGGCGCCGGTCATCGCGGGGTTCACGGTGCCGGAGAAGTCGACCTCGGTCGAGCCGTTCTTCTTGACCTTGATGGTCGTGGTGATGCTGTTCGGCGGCACCGTGGTGCCGGCCGGGACCGTGATCGTGGAGGAGCTCAGTTTCAGTTTCTTGACGCCGCCGGAGTCGGTGGCGGTCAGCGTGGCCGTCCCGCTGCCCCAGGTGCCGCAGTTGTAGCTGGCGGTGGCGGTGGCCGGGGTGACGGCGACCGCGTGCGGGGCGAGGGTCAGACCGGCGAACAGTGCGCCGCCGCTGAGGACGGCGATCGTCCCCATACGCTTGGATCTGGACATGGCAAAGCACTCCAATCAAGCAGGGTGAGGGTGCGCCGGGGGACGACCTCGCACAGGCACCCTTGACATCCCGTTGTCGAGTGACTACCCGCTGTCCGGCCCGGCGCGCTGGTCGGGAGTGAAGCCCCATGACCTTGAAGAGTCAAGCGCCACGGGACGACGTGACCCGCGGCCGGCCTCGCCCGGTGCGAACGACGGCCCAACACCGCGAGGTTACCGGCGGGTTCGCATTGACTTCTGCGTCCCGCGCTGTCGCAATGCCCTGGAACCAGCACCTGACGCACCGTCATATACACGTATGCGTCCCGGAGTCAGGAGGCACGCGTTGCATCATGCAGGGCAGATCTCTCTACGGCGCCTCGCGCGGGCGGCGGTGCCGGCTCTGGCCCTGGCCGCGGCCTGCACGCTGGCCGCCCCCGCGGCGCACGCGGACACGGTCACCCCGACCGTGCACTGCGTGCTGCCCGCCGGACAGGGTGAGAACACCGGGCCGCAGTCCGTCTCGGTGACCCTCACCCCGGCCACGGTCGCGCCGGGCGGCAAGGTGCACGCCGAGGTCACCCTCGGACCCTCGCCCGCGACCAGCCCGCTCGCACTGTCCGCCGTACCGACCACGCCGAGCATCTACTTCACCATGTCGGGCGGGGCGACCGGGACGGTCTCGGTGACCGGCCCGACCGTACCCGTGGACATCCCGGCGGCGCCCGCGCCGATCGTCATCCCGCCCTACGGAGGGGACTTCTTCGTCCCCTCGGACGCGTCGGGACCGGTGACGTTCACGCCGTTGAAGATGAACACGCAGACGGTGGTGCTCGGCAGCACCTTCCAGACGCCCTGTGACATCGTCTCGGGCAGCGGCGGCATCGGCACGGTCACCGTGCAGGGCGGCGGCGGTGGGGCCACCACGCTCACCGCGCCGGCCTCGGCCGTACGTCCCAGCACCTCGGTCGCGCTGAGCGGCAGCGGATTCACCGCGGGGGGCACCCCCGTGGTCTCGCTGTGCGACGCGCAGGGGCTGGGCTGCGACCCGTCCCGCTTCACCGCCGACACCCTCGCGATCGACTCGTCCGGCGCCCTCTCGGGGAGCGCGACACTGGCCGCGTCGTCCGTGATCGCCGACGGCACCTACCAGGTCCAGGTCAGCGACGGCGCCAAGCACGCCACCGCCGACCTCACCGTCAAGGCGTTCGTGCCCACGGGCGCCCGCAGCGTCACGCTCTCGCCCGACCACGGCCCGCTCGGCACCGTGGTGACCGTCAGCGGCGGCAACTTCCACCAGGACCAGTACATCAACGTCTGGGGGGTGGACGCCGACGGCAACCAGACCGCCGACGACGCCGTGTACCCGGTCAGCACACCCGACGGCACCTTCACCGCCGAGTTCACCGTCAACGACCCCGCCACCACCGCGATCCACACCGACGAGAGCGGTGCGGACGGCTCCGACGTGAACGCGAAGTTCACCGTGGGTGACAGCGGCGGCGCGACGGCCACCCAGAAGATCAGCGCCACCGTCACCGCGGGCAATCTCCAGATGACCCAGTCCGGGGACACCATCGACTTCGGCACCATCCCCCTGACCGGACGGTCCCAGACCGCCACGAGCGCGCTCAACACCGTCACCGTCGTGGACTCCCGCGGCGTCGACCTCGGCTGGTCCCTGACCGGCACGCTCACCGACCTGACCTCGGGTCAGAACACCATCCCCGCCTCGGCCGTCCGTTGGACACCCGACTGCGTCCGTGGCTCGCAGAGCGTCGGCACGCCCGCACCGGGCACGCCGGGCCCGCTGGGCAGCACCGCGGCGACGCTGTGCCAACTCACCGCGGCCGGCGGCGAGAAGGTCGTCGGCGGCACCGTGAAGGTCAACGCCGACATGGACCTGCGGCTCCCCGCGGTGACGGCGCCCGGCGACTACAGCGCGATCCTCACACTCACCCTCACCTGAGCGCCACGTCCCCGTTCCGCACCAACCGACTCCGACGTCCCTCCTCCTGATCCGTTCCTCCCCCGGGCCCATCTCCCGGGCCCATCTCCCGGGCCTATCTCCCGGGCCCATCTCCCGGGGGAGGAACGGCCCGGACCCGACCCCCGCTCCTTCTCCCCCGGGGCTCATCCCCCGCGGACTCATTCCCCGGGACCCCACCCCGCGGGCCTTCTCCCTCTTCCCGGACCCCTCCCGTGCCCAGGCTCAGGGAGGGGTCTGCCATGCCCGAAAGGCGGCGCAGCAGATGTTCCCACCCTTCCACCGCAGGCCCGGACGGGGCTGGCGGGCAAGAATCGCCACGGGCGCCGTCGCGGTGCTCGCCCTCGTCGGCGCGGGTCTGACCTCCGCGACGACGGCCCAGGCCGCGACCATCAACCCGACCGTGCACTGCACGCTCCCGGCGGGTCAGGGCGACGCCACCGGGCCGCAGTCGATGACGGTGACCCTCACCCCGGCCGTCGTCACCCCCGGCGGTAAGGTGCACGTCACCGTCACCCTCGGCGCCAGCCCCGCCATCCCCGGCACCTCGCTGTCCAATGTGCCCACCACGCCCTCCATGGACCTGGCGATGTCCGGCGGCGCCACCGGCACCGTGACGGTCACCGGCCCCACGGTGAACATGAACTACCCCTCGGGGCAGCCCGTCGTCGTTCCCCCGTACGAGGGTGACATCTATCTGCCCGCCAACGCCTCGGGAGCCATCACCTTCACGCCGACCCGTACCCTCACCAGCACCGTGGTCCTCGGGGGTACGTACCAGACGCCCTGCGTGATCACCGCGGGCGGCGGACCGGTCGGCACGGTCACCGCGCAGGGAGCGGGCAGCGGCGCGTCGCTGTCCGGGCCCACCGGAGCGGTCCGGCCGCACACCGCGATCGACCTCGCGGGCGGCGGCTGGACGGCCGGCGGCACTCCGACGGTGTCGCTGTGCGACGCCAACGGCGCGGGCTGCAACCCGGCCGACTTCACGTCCGACACCCTCGCCATCGACAGTTCGGGCATCCTCACCGGCACCGCGACGCTCGCCGACGCCAACACCGTGGCCGACGGCTCGTATCAGATCCAGGTCAACGACGGCACGACCCACGCGAACGCGCCACTGACGGTCAAGGCGTTCGCGCCCACCGGTCCGAGAACGATGACGCTGTCCCAGAACAACGGCGTGGTCGGCACGGTGATCACCGTCGTGGGTCACAACTTCCGCCAGGACCAGTGGATCAACATCTGGGGACTCGACGCCGCCGGGAACGCCCTCGACGACGCGGTCTACGTACAGAGCCTGCCCGACGGCACGTTCAGCACCGACTTCACCATCGACAGCGCCGACCTGGTGGCCGTCTACGCCGACGAGAGCGGCACGGCCGGGACCAGCGTCACCGTACCGTTCACCGTCACCACCACCGCCGTGACGCTCAGCGCCACCACCCCGACCGTCCTTCCCGGCCACGCGGCGACGCTCACCGGATCCGGCTGGCCCGCGGGCACCACCCCGACCGCCGCGCTCTGCGCCGCGGACGGCACCGCGTGCTCGGCCGCGTCCGTCTCGTCGAGCAGCCTGAGCATCGCCTCCGACGGGAAGCTCTCCGGCTCGGTCACCGTGGCGAAATCCGTCGCCAAGGGCTCCTACCAGGTGCAGGTCACCGCGGGCTCGATCCACGTCCTCGCGCCGCTGTCCGTCGCCACGACGTTCATCACGCTCAGCCCCGCCTCCGGTCCCGCGCACACCAAGGTCACGGTCGTCGGCCAGGGCTGGGCGCCGGTCGCCACGGTGGAGATCGACGGGCTGAAGGCGGACGGCTCCCGCACCTCCGACAGCTACGCCACCAAGATCATCGGCCTGGACGGCACCTGGTCGCAGACCTTCACGGTCAACGACCCGGCCACGGTGGCGCTCTACGCGCACGAGTGGCTGATCAACGGGCACACCGCGACCGCCGCCTTCGCCGTCAACGGCAGCACGGCCCCGCCCGCTCCCGCCTACTCGCTCAGTCCGGCCGCGGGACCGGTCGGCACCTCCGTACTGGTCAGCGGGCGGAACTTCGCCCCCGTCGCCACGGTCGTCGTGTCCGGGCGCCGCGCCAACGGCGCCCAGAGCTCCGACTCCTCGGTGCTGCGCGTCATCGGTCTCGACGGTACCTTCGCGCTCGACTTCACCGTGCGCGACCCGAAGACCGTCGGCATCATGGCCGCCGAAGTGCTGGTGAACGGCAAGACCGTCCAACTCCCCTTCACGGTCCGCTGAGTTGTCACCCACGGCCTGCCCGGACCGCCCGCGCGGCGGCTCCGGGCAGGCCCCGTGCCGTTCCGGGCCGCCAGTCGGGGCGGCTACTCGACGGTCATGGCGGGCTGCACCCCGGCGATGCAGCAGGCCGCGAAGTACAGCAGGATCGGGTGCGTGTACGGCACGGCCTGGTCCGGCGGGTGGATGACGTCGTGGCCGCCGGACACGTCGGGCAGCGTCTCGTACGCGGGCACCAGCACGGCCGCGTCGACCAGGTAGCGGGTGGAGGACGGCCACTCCACGTCGATGTCGGAGCCGGTCGGCACGATCCACGACCACTGCCGTCCGTTGGTGAGGACGCAGCCGGAGCTGGGCAGACAGCCGAGGATCCGCATACCGTGCTCCGCGGACGTCTCGACCACGTCGCAGGCCAGTCCCGGCGGGAAGTCTGCGGTGGTCGGGACATGGATCCGTTCCCTGGCGGCCGGAGGCCCGTCCACGCGGGGGGCGAGCCAGTCGAGGCGGGTGCCCCGGGGCGGCAGGGCGGAGCGACGGCCGGCCGGGGGGACACGCTTCATCGGGGGTCCTCCGAGTACATGGCCGACGCGTCGTCGGCCGGGGCGGCGGGCACGGTGAAGGTGGCCCAGGCCGTCCAACCGGTCCCGGGCGAGGGGACGTTGATCCCCCAGGTCGTACTCAGGGCCTCCACGACGACCAGCCCGCGGCCCCCCTCGTCCGGCGGCCGGGCGTCGTGCCGCGACGCGCTGCGCCCCTCGGAGCCGACCTCGACGTAGACCTCGGGGCCGCCGCCGCGCAGATGGCAGGTCACGCTATCGCTGAGGCTGTGCACGATCGCGTTGGTGACCAGCTCGGAGACGACCAGCACGATGTCGTCGCGGACGCCCTCGGGCAGGCCCCAGCGGTCGAGTTCCGCGCGGGCCTCGTGGCGGGCGACGCTCACGGAGGTCCGGCGGGCGGCGAGACGGAAGACGGCGTACACATCGCCGCTCGGGCGCGATGACGTGATCGGTGGGGTTCGGAGACCCGTTAATGCTGCCATGGCCGTCACCTCTCGTGGGGGCCGCGTATGTGGGGTCGCGGTTGCGCGCTCGGCGGCATCACTGCCGGGCTCGACCATCGGCGTCACTGCCTGTGTCGGTGCTTCCGCGATGACGACGGCTGAGGACGACCGGGCGCGTGGCGGTTCCTGACAACGTAGTCATCATGGTGATCGGCTACGCCGTCGACTCCAACTATGGTGCTGCTACCCTCAACTCGCAAGCCACAAAGTGCAATTCGCAGAATGAGCCAGGGCGGCGGGAGACTGCGGGGCAACATGGCACACTGCGGCGAGCACTGAACATTCGCACGGGGAGGTAGCAATGGCGGCCACCGACAATGGGTGGGGCGGCGGCCCTCCTACGGTGCTGCGGATGATACTGGGACGCCAGTTGGAGGAGCTCAGATCCCGCGCCGGCGTCTCATTCGAGCAGGCCGGCGAGGTCATCGGGGTGAGCCATTCGACGATCCGCCGGATGGAACAGGCCAAGGTGGCACGGCTGCGGCTGTCCGACGTCGAGAAGCTGCTGCGCACCTACGGCATCACGGAAACGGCCGAAATCGAGACCTTCCTCGAACTCGCCCGCGAGGCCAACAAGCACGGCTGGTGGCACACCTACCGCGACGTGATGCCCGACTGGTTCGGCGCCTATCTCAGCCTGGAGCAGGCGGCGGTCCACATCCGCGCGTACGAGGCGCAGTTCATCCCCGGCCTGCTCCAGACCGAGGAGTACGCGCACGCGCTGCTCACCGCGGGCGACCCGCAGGCGTCGGCCGAGGACATCGACCGCAGGGTCGCCCTGCGGCTGGCCCGGCAGCAGATCCTGACCCGTGCCCAACCCCCGCTGCTGTGGGCGGTGATGGACGAGACGGTGCTGCACTGGCCGGTCGGCGGACCGAAGGTGATGCGCGCTCAGATCGACCATCTGCTGGAGATCGGCGAACTGCCGAACGTACGCCTTCAGATGATGCCCTTCACCAACGGGCCGCACCCGGCGACCCGCGCGGGGGCCTTCCAGCTCTTCCGGTTCGAGGCCGCGGAACTGCCCGATGTCGTCTATCTCGGCGGCCTGATCGGGTCGACCTACCTCGACAAGCAGGACGAGGTCGCCGCGTACCGCGAGGCCATGGACCGGCTCGCCGCCCAGGCGGCGCAGGAGAAGAAGACCAAGGCACTGCTGGGTGCCCTACGCAAGGAGCTCTGACGTGGATCACATTCGCAACGGCATGAGTGCCGCCGACCTCGGGCCCCACGGCTGGCACAAGCCGTGGAGCGACGATGCCGGCGGAGCGTGCGTCGAGGCGATGAAGCTGCCCGACGGCCGGGTGGCGCTGCGCCAGTCCACCGATCCGGGCGGCCCCGCGCTGATCTACAACCGCCGGGAGATCGAGAGTTTCATCCGGGGCACCAAGGCGGGCGACGCCGACTTCCTGCTCCAGCAGTGACGCCAGGCCGCGCGAGCGGCACCACCGCACATCGACAAGGAAATCCGGAGGACCGCGTGCCCGAGAACGGCTGGCCGGCCGACCGTATCGACACCAAGAACCCGCACCCGGCACGGGTGTACGACTACATCCTCGGCGGCAAGGACTACTACCCTCCCGACCGCGAGGCGGGCGACGCCATGGTGGAGGCGTGGCCGTCGATCGTGCCGCACATGCTGGAGAACCGGAAGTTCATGCACCGCGCCACGCGCTACCTGGCGCAGGAGGCGGGCATCCGGCAGTTCGTCGACATCGGCACCGGCATACCGACCCGGCCGAACGTGCACGAGGTCGCGCAGTCCATCGCCCCCGAGTCGCGGGTGGTGTACGTGGACAACGACCCGATCGTGCTCACGCTCTCGGCGGGCCTGTCCTCCAGCACCCCCGAGGGGCGGACCGAGTACATCGAGGCGGACATGCGGGACCCTGCCGCGATCCTCGGCTCGCCGCAGTTCCGCGAGACCATCGACCTCGGCAAGCCGGTGGGCCTGACGTTCATCGCGATCGTCCACCTGATCATGGACGAGGACGACCCGCTCGGCATCGTCCACCGCCTGCTGGACCCGCTGCCGTCCGGCAGCTACCTCGCGATGTCGATCGGCACGGACGACTTCGCGCCGGAGGAGGTCGGGCGCGTGAACGCCGAGTACACCGCGCGCGGCATGCCGATGCGGCTGCGGAATCTCAGCGAGGCGCAGGCGTACTTCGAGGGCCTGGAGCTGGTGGAGCCGGGGATCACGCAGGTGCACCGCTGGCGGCCGGACGACTCCGTCGACCCCGCGGTGCGGGACGAGCAGATCGCGATGTACGGAGCGGTCGCCCGTAAGCCCTGATCGCCTCCCGTTCCCCTGTGGCCTGGTCTCCGGTGACGCCGGAGGCCGGGCCGCGACGCGTTTCAGGGGGGGGCGCTGCCGCGTCCCGGACAGGGGGCAGTGCGGCAGTCCGGGAGCCGGGAGCCGGGAGCCCGACGTAATGACATTCGTTTCCATTAAGGTACGGTGGGGCCGGTCGCCGGGGCATCGGCGGCGGTCGTCCGGGCCGTCGCGGGCCCTCGCGAGTCCGCAACCGCCCTGGAGGCACCGTGTCCGCCCACTGCCAGCTCACCGGGCGCAAGCCCGGTTTCGGCAACGCCATCTCGCACTCCCATCGGCGCACACCGCGCCGCTTCGACCCCAATATCCAGCGCAAGCGCTACTGGCTGGCCTCCGAGGGCCGCTTCGTCCGGCTGACGCTCAGCGCGAAGGGCATCAAGACCGTCGACCGGATCGGCGTCGAGGCGGCCGTCGCCCGGCTGCGCGCCCGCGGGGAGAAGGTCTGATGGCCAAGAAGAGCAAGATCGCGAAGAACGAGCAGCGTCAGGCGGTCGTCGCCCGATACGCGGCACGCCGGGCCGAGTTGAAGCGGATCATCGCCTCCCCCGCCACCACGCCCGGCGAACGGGCCTCCGCGCAGGCCGAGTTGGGCCGACAGCCGCGCGACGCCAGCGCCACCCGGGTCCGCAACCGGGACGCGGTGGACGGCCGCCCGCGCGGCTACTTCCGCACCTTCGGCATCTCACGGGTCCGGCTGCGCGAGCAGGCGCACGCGGGGTTCCTGCCGGGCGTGCGCAAATCGAGCTGGTAGCTGTCCCTCCCTCGCGCCTCAGCTCAACTTCGTTGTGTCCAGGCGTAGATGGCGCGCTTGTAGGAGCTGGGCATGTTCAGCTCGGGGATGCTGTCGAGCGGGAAGAGCGCGGATTCCTTGTGCTCCTCTGCCGTCGGCGGCGGCGGCTGGTCGGGCGGCAGCAGCGAGCAGCCGTACGTGACGACCAGGACGCGACGGCCGGGCGCGGTCTCGTGGATCCACACCCCGTCGTCGATGAGGCCGTCGGCCTCGACCAGCCAGCCGGTCCTCTCCAGCACCTGGCGTTCGACGGCGGATTCGGGGCTGTCGTCGGCCCGTCGTCCGGTCTGCTCGGCGCCCGACTCCAGGTGCCCGCCGGGGAGTTCCCACTCCTCGCGGTCGTTCCTCGACAGCAGGACACGGCCACGCGCGTCGAGCACCACGGCCTTGACGGACACCGGCCACACAGGCGGCTGATACGGCATGGAAATCCTCATGGGGCGAAGGGACTTCGCGGGACCGTAGCACGCGGAGGTCGGCCGGTGTGATCGTCGTGCGGGGCCGCGCGGCCCGGACCCCGTGCCGCTCGGGCGCGGGGTCCGGGCGCCGCCTGAGACGGGCGCGGTCGAGGGCGGCGGGTCTCAGAAAGTGGCCGCCGGGTTGACCTCGGACTTGGTGATGCCCGTGCCGGGCACGTCCCACTTCGCGAAGATCTTCGCGTAGGCGCCGTCGGCGATCAGCTTGTTCACGGCGTCGCTGAGCGCCTTGCCGATCGGTGAGCCCTTCGCCGTCACGAATCCGACCGGCGTGGTGCTGATCTGGCCGAGGTACTTCGTGTGGGGCACATGCGTGGCGTCGTACTTCAGCGCCAGCGTCGGGCCGAAGTAGATGTCCACCTTGCCGTTCGCCAGCCCCAGGAAGATGGGGGCGGAGTCGGTGAAGTACTGCACCTTGTACGGCTTCTTCCCGGCGCCCGAGCACTTCGAGGCGCCGTCGGTGAGGATCTGCTGGAAGGTGGAGCCGGGGCTGGTCGCCACGGTCAGCCCGCAGAGGTCGGTGAGCTGGGTGACCGAGTCGACGGGCACGTCCTCGGCGCCGAGGAAGGACTGGCCGTCGTTGAGGTAGGTCGCGAAGTCCACGACCTCCACGCGGGCCTTGGTGACACCGAAGTTGTCCTGGCCGACGTCGTACCGGCCGTTCTGCACACCGGGGATGACGGTCGGGAAGGTGCCGTACTGCACCTTCCACGTGATGCCGAGGACCTTGCCGACGGCGTTGCGCAGGTCGACGTCGAGGCCGATGGGCGTGCCGTCCTCGCTCTCGCCGCCGTGCGGGAGGCCGGTGACGCCCGGCGCGCGGGTGGTGCCCAGGGTGAGCGTGCCGCTGCTCTTCGCCGCGGCGGGCAGCTCCGCCGTCAGCGCGGGGTCGGCCGCGATGCCCGAGACGACGTCCTCGGTCGGGATGGCGGTCGATCCGGCCGACGCGGACGACGACGAGGTGGCGCCGGCTGCCCGGGACTTCGGCGTGCCCGAGTCGTCGGACGAGTCACCGCAGGCGGTCAGCAGGGCGAGGCCGATGACGGCGGTGAGCGTGGCGGCGGCCGGCCGCGGGAGACGGCGGGCGGGGCGTCTTTCGGTGGTCACGGGGGTGCCTTTCGCAGCGGGGTCGAGACGAGTGCGGGCAGGTGTGTGCGCGGCCTGGCGTGAACCGCTCGACGGCGAGCGTCAATTGGAGGAGTGCGGGGGCGATGCGGGACCGGCGCTACAGGACGGCCGCGAGGAAGGACCGCGCCCTGGGGTGGCGGGGGTCGGCGAGGACGTCGGCGGGCGGCCCCGACTCGATGATCCGGCCGCCGTCGAGGAAGGCGACGGTGTCGGCGACCTCGCGGGCGAAGCCGATTTCGTGGGTGACGACGATCATCGTCATCCCGCTCACCGCGAGGTCCTTCATCACGGCGAGGACGTCGCCGACGAGTTCGGGGTCGAGGGCGCTGGTGGGCTCGTCGAAGAGCAGCAGTCTCGGCTCCATCGCGAGCGCGCGGGCGATGGCGACGCGTTGCTGCTGGCCGCCGGACATCTGCCGGGGGTAGGAGTCCTCGCGTCCGCCGAGCCCGACCTGTTCCAGCAGGGCGCGCGCCCGGACCGCCGCCTGTTTGCGCGGCACGCCGCGCACCGCGACCGGCGCCTCGGTGATGTTCTCCAGCACCGTCATGTGCGGAAAGAGGTTGAACTGCTGGAAGACCATGCCGACATGGGCGCGCTGCCGGGTGATCGAGCGGGCGCGCAGTTCGTGCAGTCGGCCGCGGCCCGGCCGGTAGCCGACGATGTCGCCGCCGACCTCGACGAAGCCCGCGTCGGGCCGCTCCAGGTGGTTGACGCAGCGCAGCAGCGTGGATTTCCCGGAGCCGGAGGGGCCGAGCAGGACGGTCACCTCGCCCTCGTGGACATCCATGTCGACGCTGTCGAGGACGAGTTGCGTGCCGAAGCTCTTGCGCAGGCCGCGGATCCTGACCAGCGGGCGTCCGTCGTCGGTCATGACAGACCCGCCAGGTCGGTCCTGGTCCGGCCGAACACCGGGATGTTGGCGCGGGTGACCTCCCAGAAGCCGCGCTTGGGACCACCGCCGCCACCGCGACCGCTGCCGCGCGCGTAGTACCGCTCGACGTAGAACTGGCCGATCGACAGCAGCGTGGTGAGGATGACGTACCAGACCGTGGCCACCAGCAGCAGCGGCATGATGAGGAAGTTCTGGTTGTAGATCAACTGGGCCGAATACAGCAGGTCCTGGACGGCGATGACGCTCACGATGGAGGTCGCCTTCAGCATGCCGATCAGCAGGTTGCCGGAGGCGGGGATGATCGCGGGCATGGCCTGCGGGAGCACGATCTTGCGGAAGATCCGGCCGTTGCCGAGGCCGAGCGCCTGCGCGGCCTCGCTCTGTCCCGGGTCGACGGACAGGATGCCGCCCCTGACGATCTCGGAGGAGAAGGCGGCCACGTCGAGGGTGAGGCCGACGTAGGCGGCGAGGATGCCGCTGAACAGGTGGGCGGTCTTGACGGTGACGAATTCGTGGCCGAAGGGGATGCCGAGCGATATCCGCGGGTACAGCGAGGCGAGTTCGTACCAGAAGAGGAGTTGTACCAGCGGCGGCACGGAGCGCAGCAGCCAGACGTAGCCGAAGCTCAGGGCGCGCAGGACGGGGTTGCGGGACAGGCGCATCGCGGCGATGCCGATGCCGAGGAGGTAGCCGCTGGCCATGACGGCGCCCGTGAGCCACAGCGTGAGTTCCAGGCCGTGCAGGATCGATCCGCGCAGGAAGTAGTCGCCGACGGTGCCCCATTGGAACCGCTTGTTGGTCAGCAGGGTGTGCACCAGCATGGCGAACAGCACCAACAGGACCAGCGCGGAGACCCATTGGCCCGGCCTGCGCAGTGGTACGAGCCTGGCGGCGAGCAGTTCGTCGTCCGTGGGGCGGCGGTCGAGGGCGCGCGGCGCGCGGGTCTTCCCCGGTTCGGCCGGTGGTGGGGGGTCTTCGGGCACAGCGCGTAGGCGCTGGAAGGTGTCCTGGTGCTCCATGGTCGGTGCTTCCCGTCTGGATGTGCGGTCGCGGCAGCGCGCGTACGGCGTCAACGGCCCCGTGCGGCGGGCGGGTTGACGTCGGGGAACGGCGGCGGGGAGGGCGAGCGCGCGGGGGTGTGCGGGGGTGTGCGGGCGCGCGTCGGCGAACGGCTACGCGCCGCCGTGCGGGAAGCGGGGTCGACGTCCCGACGGGACGTGCGGACCTGCGGGCTCCTGGACGGTCAGCGGGCCGGGAGGGTTTCCGGACACAGGGCGCTGCTCACGCGCAGCAGGTCGACGTGGCGCCTGGCCACGTGGAGTTGGAAGGACCCGCCGGGGCGGGGTGTGCCGCCGCTGTCGTGTGCGCCGCGCATGCCCGTCCCCTCACTCGCGTCGGTCCTGCCGGAAAACAGCAATCACGGTAACCGGCCCGTGCCGTGGGGACAATGCCCGCGCGAGTGACGGAGATCGCACGCGGGACACGCATGAAGCGCCGTCCCGTACGGCCGGCCCGGCGTTATCCGGCGTCCGGCGCCCCGAACGTCCGCAGTCCGGCGTCGATGAGGTTCGCGGCACGGTGCACGTCGACGGTGACCGCGTCCCGCACCTGGCCGGGCGTGCGGGTCCCGTCGAGGTGGCGGCCGAGGCTGCGGAACTGCACGGGCCACAGCCCGAGCAGTGCGGTGGCCGTGATCTGCGGCTCCGGGTCGCCGGGCTCCGCGCCGGTCCTGCGGGCGAGCAGTCCTGCGGTGACGGCGACGAGTTCGTCGCGGATCTCCCGTTGCTGGGCGCGCAGCGAGGGGGTCGAGTGGATGAGCGCGCCGAAGCGACGGAAGTCCGCGGCGGCGCCGGCCCGGTCGTCCTGGGCGGCGAGCCAGGAGGTGACGCTCGCCAACTCGTCGGCCAGGACCCGCAGCGCCGCCGCGACCGGTGAGAAGCCGGGCGCGGGGTCGGAGAGCGCCACTTCCAGCGAGGCCGCGGTCGCCTGCGGCAGGTCCAGGATCAGCGATTCCTTGGTCGGGAAGTAGTTGAAGACCGTCTTCTCCGACACCCCGCACGCCTCGGCGATTTCGGCGACCCGTACGGCGTCGAAGCCGCGCTCCACGAACATCCGCGTCGCCGCGTCGGAGAGCTGCTGCCGCATCAGGCGCTTCTTGCGCTCGCGCAGCCCCTCACCCTCGGGCTCCCCCGCGGCGGGCGCGCGCAGCACCGTCCAGTTCACCGTGCCCCTGCTCATGTGCACAGCATAGTGCGGGAGTATAATTTATTCTGCTACTGTAAATTTATAGTGACAGTAAACACGGGGAGGCGCATCACCATGAAGACCTGGCAGCTGGTCAACATCCTTCTGTCGGCCGCGGTCTCGGGGATGTTCTGGGGTCCCTGGCTCGCCCTCACCCGGTCCATGCCGCGCTTCGAGCCGGACTTCATGCTGCCGCTCGTGCGGAGGCTGAGCCGGAACATGGCCCAGGTGATGACCGTGCTCATGCCCGCGGCGCTGCTGTCCGCGGTTCCCGTCCTGGTGCTGTCCTACGACGGGCACCGCCGTACGTTCTTCCTCACATTGGCGGCACTCGCGCTGTTCGTCGTCGCCCTGGTGGTGACGGCAGCCGTCGAGGTCCCGATCGTCACGCCCATCGGGACCTGGACGGTCGACACCCTTCCCGACGACTGGCAGGAGCTCCGGGACCGCTGGGGCCGCTTCCACCTCGTACGCATAGGCGCGTCGGTGACCGGGGTCGCTCTCGTACTGGTCGCCGCGGTCTACTGAGCGCTCGTTCTCGGTACAGCGCGCCGGTTCTGGCCGAGCGCCGCCGGTCGAGTGTCGAGGTCTTCGCCCGGCTCATCGACCGGCTGCCCCCCGACGAGGCGGCGGCGCTGGCCGCCGCCGTCCCCGCGCTCGAACGCCTCCGCGCCCTGGACGACGCGCAGCGCGAGCCCGGCCCCGCCTGACCGGCGTCAGCGGCGTCAGCGGCGTCAGCGGCGTCAGCGGCGTCAGCGGCGGTGGAGCGTCTGCACCGCCTCGATCAGCACCTTCGGGTCGTGGCCGCCCTTGTGGACCGGCGGGGGCTGCCGCTCGAGACCGAGCAGTCCCGCCACGGCGGTCCACGCGGTGCGCACCGAGTACTCCACGGTGAAGACGACGTCGTCGGGCACTTCCGCGTACTGCCCGATGAAGGCCAGGTTGGTGGAGCCCTCGGGGACGACCTGGGGGCGGTCGCCCGCGGAGCGGACCAGGAACTGGCTGGTGATGTACGGCATCATCGCCGGGATCACGATCGAGTCGTCCAGGATGCGCGGGCGCTCGGCGAACCGCAGGTGCTGAAGGACCTCGTCCAGGATCTCGCGGCCGGTGCACCGCGCCATCGGCTTGCCGACGAAGTCGCCCTCCCGGTCGGGGAAGAGCGCGTAACCCCACCAGACGTACGTGTCCTCGGGCTGCTCACGGAAGTGCGGCTGGTGGTTGAGGACGATGGTCAGCAGCCACTTGGAGTCCTTGAACGTGATCAGGCCGCCCTTGCCCGCCTCGCTGCCGCTGAACTCCTCCATCAGCTCGAAGAAGAGCGGGTCCTTGGTCGTGACCGTGAACGACTCCCAGGTGGAGTCCTTGACGGAGGAGTCGAACACCTTCGGGTCGCCGAGCCCGCGGCGCTTGGCGGCCAGCGTCTCCCACAGCGCCCAGGACCCGGCGGTGCTCGTGGTGTCCAGGGCGGGCACGGTGTCGGTGCCGCCGAGGGTGGAGTTCGCGGTCATCGAACCGTTGGTGACCATCACCAGGTCGTCGGGGCCGACCGCCGTCTCCTCGGTCGCGCCGCCGCGCACCCAGGTGATGGCCTCCACGGTGAGCTCGTCGCCCGGCGCGAGCCGCAGATCGGTGACGCGGGTGCCCAACTGCACGACGACGCCCTGGTCGGCGAGCCACTTCATCAACGGACGCACGATCGAGTCGAACTGGTTGAACCGCGTGCGGTAGATCCCCGACATGCTGTCGAAGGTCTTGAACAGGTGCACGAAGCGGTTCAGATAGCGGCGGAACTCGATCGCGCTGTGCCAGGGCTCGAAGGCGAAGGTGGTGCACCACATCGCCCAGAAGTTGGTGTGGAAGAACTCCTCGTGGAAGCAGTCCGCGATGCGCTTGCCGTCCAGCAGCTTCTCCGGGGTCGCCACGCACGCCACCAACTCCAGCCGGTCGCGCTCGGAGAAGGTCATCGAGTGCGCGTCGATCACCTTCCCTTCCGCGTCCACCAGCCGGGCGTGGTCGTTCCAGGCGAAGTCCTCGTGGAAGGCGAAGGTGTCCTCGGTGACGGACTTGGTGGGGTCGTCGAGGGAGGGGACGGAGGACAGCAGGTCGTAGGTGCAGTCGAAGTGCACCTCGAACATCCGGCCGCCGCGCATGGTGTAGCCGCTCTCGGGCGTGCCCGCCGCGTCCAGGCTGCCGCCCTCGCGGTCCTGCTCCTCCAGGATCACGATGTCGGAGCCCGTGAATCCGCCCTCGCGGATCAGGAACGCCGCCGCCGAGAGCGACGCGATTCCGCTTCCCACCAGATATGCCTTGGCCACAGCCACTCCTCGATCGGTGTCGTTCGGTACGTCGGAACGTTCGGTGCGTCGGTGTCGGTCGGTGCGTCGCGCAGGTACGTCGGTGTCGGTCGGTGCGTCGCGCAGGTACGTCGGAGCAGGTACGCCGGTGTCGGCCGGTACGTCGGAGCAGGTACGCCGGGCACGTCACGGCCTCAGAGGCGGGCCCCGGTCAGGTGGGCGTAGACGACGACATTGCCCAGGTACTGCTGCCGCTTCTTGTCGAATCCGCCGCCGCAGGTGATCAGGCGCAGCTCCGGCCGGGAGGCGGGGCCGTAGACCTTGTTGTTCGGGAAGTCCTTGGCCGCGTAGACCTCGATGGCGTCGATCGTGAACAGGGCGGTACGGCCGTCCTGGCGGTCCACCTCGACGGCGGCGCCCTTCTTGAGCGCGCCGAGGTTGTAGAAGACGGCGGAGCCCTGCCGGGTGTCGACGTGACCGGCGAGGATCGCGGTGCCGACGGCTCCGGGCGCCGTACCGCCCCGGTACCAGCCCGCCAGATTCCGGTTGTCGTCCGGCGGCGCGTCGAGGTGGCCGTCCTGTCGCAGGTCGAGGCCGGTCACCGGGGCGTCGAGGCGGATGGAGGGAATCCGGACCTCGGTCGGCACCGAGGGCGGCAGCACCGTGATCGCCGGGACGCCGGGCCGCGTCGGCGCGGGGCTCGGCGTGTCGTCCTGCGCCGCGAACGCCTGGGCGGCGCCCGGCTGCGGCGGGGGCGTCTGCGACTGGGCACCGTTGCTGATCAGGGTGATCCCAACGGACACCGCGACCGTCGTCAGCACGGTCAGCGCGATACGGCGGAGCAGGCCGCTGCCTGCGGGGGCGTTGTGGTCCACGGGGTCTGCCTGTCTGACGTCACGTAGGGGGGAGGCGGCTCGGGCTGCCGAAAGACACGGCCTGCCGGGGGACGCGGCCAATCGGATGACGCGGCGAGCAGGCGCCGGGGCGCGGCCCCGCACCGCGCGGTACGACCACGGGGTACGGGGCACGGGTGCGACCGCGGCGGGCCGGTGAGGCCGTGACGGCCGGTGACCAGGACCGCGTCAGGGCTGCGTCAGGGCTGCGCGCCCCGCGTCGGCGACCTCGCGTCGGACCTTCGTCAGACCTGGCCACCGGCGCGGCGGCGGCGCAGTACGAGGGTGCCCGCGCCGACGACACCGAGCAGACCGGCGCCGAGCGCGATCTCGGTGGTGTTGCCGCCCTCGCTCGTGCTGCCGATGCCGGTGTGCACGGTGCCGGACGGGACCTTGGCGTCCGGGCAGACGCGCGATGCGTCGGAGGCCGTGACGTTGACCTGGTTCTCCAGCGCGGAGAGGTTGTCCTGCTCGGCGGTGCCGGGGTGGCCGCCCGCCGCGACCTGCTTCTTGTAGTCCGCCAGCGCGGCGTCGTAGTCGGCCTGCGCCTTGTCGGCGGCGGCCACCGCCTTGGTGCACTCGGCCGTGGTCTGCGGCAGCGCGGCGGCGGCGTGAGCGGCCGGAGCGGCCAGCGCGATGCTCGCACCGAGAACGGCGGTGCCCAGAAGCGTGTTGATCGAACGCATGAGTGATCCTCCAGCGAGTCCGGACGCGGATGCCGGTGCACCGCAACGGGGGAAATCCGTGCTCGCGCTTCCGAGGCAACCCGGCGGCCGGGCACCGCGCCTGCTGACAACCCGTCACTTCTGGCGGCATCCGGCAGCGTGTCGCGCTCGGCATGCGGCAATTCCACAGGTCAGCGTGGTATGGCGGCTCCGCCCGACGCTCCGTCACTCGGATCGCCGAATGGGTGAGTCCGCGCGGGCACGCGTCCGGCCTCGTATCCAGGCGGCATCCGACCCCGTACCCGACCCCGCACCCGGCCGTGAGCCCGGCCTCCGCTCCCGGCGCATGCGACCGCCGGTCAGATCCAGCCGCGCCGGGTCGCGACCACCCCGGCCTGGAAGCGGTTGGTGACCCCGAGACGTCCGTCCAGGCCGCTCATCCGGCGGCGCATCGTACGGATGGACCAGCCGAGCTGACGGGCGATGGCCTCGTCCTTCAGGCCGCCGACCAGCAGCGACAGCATCAGCCGGTCCTCCCCGGCTGGCGGGTCCTCGGCCGGGGCGTTCAGCGGGGCGGCCCGCTGCCAGCACAGCTGCCAGTGATCAGCTGCCAGCGGCTGGACTCCGTCGGCGGCTGGACCACCACCGACGGCGGCGGGCACTGGAAGGGGCTGCGCAAGGACGACGCCTACCGCGCCGTCGTGGCCGATCCGAACCGGCGCGGCCGGATCCGGCGCGGCGGCTGCGGCGGCGTCTTCTGCTCCGACGACCTCGGCGTCACGCTCACCAAGGCGGCGGGCAGCGAGGCGCGGAAGGCGTCGCGCAGGGCCGCGAGGCGGTCCCGCGGCAGCCCGGTGGGGGCGAAGAAGGCGTGGCCAAGGTCCAGCACGTCGCTCAGCGCGTGCAGGGCGTCCAGCCGCCGGCCGGGGAGCGGGGTTCAACACGTCGGCGATGTGGCGGCACCTGGAGGCGCGGGCGCTACGGGAGGGACCCGCCGCTCCCCCGTTGGCGCCGGTTCCTTAACGCCGACAGCCGCGCCTCCGCGCAGGGCGGGGCACGGCTGTCGGTCCGTCAGGTCACCGCTACAGAAGTGGCGTTCAGGATGTTCAGGACACGGAGTCCCGTTCGCGATCCGTCGTGAAGTCGGCGTGCAGCCTGCGGGTGTGGTCCACCGTGCGGGCCGGGCCGGTCAGGGCGCAGACGACGGTGAGCCGCAGATCGGTGGAGGAGGCGCCGAGCCGCAGCTCCAACTCCCCCGGTTCCACGACGCGTCGGCCGTCGCGGCCGGTGAACGCGGCCAGGTCGGCGGGCACGGTGACCTCGACGCGGGCCGACTCGCCGGGCGCGAGGGCGACCCGGTGGTAGCCGACCAGCCGCTGCACGGGCTGCACGACCGAGGCGACCGGGTCGTGGAGGTAGAGCTGGACGACCTCGGTGCCGTCCCGACGACCGATGTTGCGCACGGTGAAGGCGAGGGCGATCTCCCCGTCCGTCCCGGTGTGCAGGCGCGGCACGTCCAGGTCCGTCCACTGGAATCGGGTGTACGTCAGCCCGTGGCCGAAGGCGAAGGCCGCGGTGGGGTCGATGCTGGAGACCTCGCTGGCCTTGCCGAGGCGCGCCGCCAGATACGTGGACGGCTGGACGCCGGGGCGGCGCGGGACGCTGACGGGCAGTCGGCCGGAGGGCTCGACCCGGCCGCTGAGGATTCCGGCGACGGCGGCGGTGCCCTCCTCGCCGGGGAAGAAGGACTGCACGACGGCGGCGGCCTCGGTGGCGGCGCGGCCGAGCGCGTAGGGCCGCCCGGCCAGCAGGGTGACGATCAGCGGGGTGCCGGTGCCCGCGAGCGTGTCCAGCAGCGTGTCGAGGAGCTGCTGCTGCACGCCGGGCAGCGTCAGCGACTCCGCGTCGCAGCCCTCGCCGCTGGTGCCGCGTCCGAACAGGCCCGCCCGGTCGCCGAGGGCGAGGACGACGGCGTCCGCGCCGCGTGCCACCCGGACCGCCTCGGCGAAGCCGTCGGTGTCGGCGCCGTCGATGCTCGCGCCGAGCGCCGAGACGATCCGCGCGCCGGGGAATTCGGCGACCAACGCCTCGCGCAGGGTGGGCAGTTCGATGCCGAGCGGGGTGTCGGGGTGCTGTCCGCCGACGTGTACGGGGAAGGCGTAGCAGCCCAGCACGGCGGTGGGGGTGTGGGCGTTGGGGCCGATGACGGCGATGGTCGCGGGGCGGTCCAGCGGCAGGGTGTCGTCGTCGTTGCGCAGCAGGACGACGCTCTGCTCGGCGACCTGCCGGGCGATGGCGCGGTTGGCGGGCGGGTCGAGGTCGACCCGGCCGCGCAGCGCCTCGGTGTCGATCCCGGCGTCGGTGAGGTCGGCCGTGCCGTCGACGGAGGCTGTGCCGTCGGCGGAGGCCGTGTCGTCGACGAAGGCCGTGTCGTCGACGGAGGCCGTGCCAAGGCCCTTGAGGGCGGCGGGAGTCGGGTCCCAGTCGGCGTCGAGGAGTCCGAGCTGTGCCTTCTGGATCAGCACCCGGCGTACCGCGCGGTCGACGAGGGCTTCGGGCACCTTCCCGTCGGCGACGGCCTTGAGCAGGGGTTCGCCGTACGCCTTCACGGTGGGCAGTTCGACGTCCACGCCGGCCGCGAGGGCGGCGCCCGCCGCTTCGCCGAGGGTGCCCGCCACGCCGTGCAGGGTCTGGAGGAAGGCGATGCCGAAGTAGTCGGCGACCACGGTGCCGGTGAACCCCCAGGTGTCCCGCAGGAGTCCGGTCAGCAGAAGTTCGTCGGCGGCGGAGGGGACGCCGTCGGTGTCGGTGTAGGCGTGCATGACCGAGCGCACCCCGCTCTCCCGGATCGCCATCTCGAACGGCGGCAGGATCACGTCGGCGCGCTCTCGTACGCCCATGCCGACCGGGGCGAGATTGCGGCCCGCGGTGGAGGCGGAGTAGCCCGCGAAGTGCTTGAGGGTGGCGACGACTCCGGCGGACTCCAGGCCCTGGACGTAGGCGGTGCCGAGGGTTCCGACGAGGTACGGGTCCTCTCCGATCGTCTCCTCGACGCGGCCCCAGCGGGCGTCGCGCACTACGTCGAGGACCGGGGCCAGGCCCTGGTGCACGCCGACCGAGCGCATGTCGTCGCCGATGGCGCGGGCCATGCGGCGGATCAGCGCGCGGTCGAAGGTGGCGCCCCAGGCCAGCGGTACGGGGTAGGCGGTGGCGCCCCAGGCGGCGAAACCGGCCAGGCACTCCTCGTGGGCGAGCGCGGGGATGCCGAAGCGGTTGGCCCCGGCGATGGCGCGCTGGGTGCGCAGCAGCGACAGCGCGCCGAGCGCGGGGTCGACCGGCGCGGTCCCGAACGACCGGGTGAGCTGCCCGAGTCCTTGCGGCAGCAGCGCCTCAAGGTCGACCGGCGCTTCCATCTCGTGCTGGAACGGGGCGACTTCGCCGCCGTCGTCGGACGCTCCGACCCAGACGCCGACGAGTTGCGCGGCCTTCTCCCGCAAGGTCATCGCGGAGATCAGCGCGTCGGCCCGCAGTTCGGGGGCCAGGTCGGGGTCGCGCCAGGGTTCGGTGACGGGTTCTGTCTCTTCGACCACGGTGTCGGTCACTTTCCTCCGACGCCCATGAGGCCCTGGACCAGGGCGCGCCGGGCGAACAGGTAGACGATGAAGATGGGCAGCATCGACAGCACCACCGCGGCCAGCAGGCCGGGGACGTCGATGCCGTGCTCTGTCTGGAAGTTGTAGAGGCCGAGGGTGATGACCTTGGACGAGTCGGACTGCGTCAGGACCAGCGGGAACAGGAAGCCGTTCCAGGACTGGAGCGCGGAGAAGACCACGATGGTGGACAGGCCGCCCTTGGACAGCGGCAGCACGAGCTGGAAGAAGACCCGCCAGGGCGCGGCGCCGTCCATCGCCATGGCCTCGTAGAGGTCGGGGGTGATGTCGCGCATGACGCCGGACAGGATCAGCGCGCACACCGGCATGGAGAACGCGGCGGTCGGCAGGATGACGCCGATGAGGTTGTCGTAGAGACCGGCCTTGGTGATGACGTAGAACATCGGCACGATCACGGCCTGCGCGGGGATGGCCAGGCCCAGTAGGAAGACCCGGAAGACGCCGGTGGTGAGGCGCCCTCGGCCGCGGACGATGGCGTACGCCAGCGGCGGCACGAGCAGCAGCACGATGGCGACGACGGCGAGGGTGACCAGCAGGGTGTTGAGGAAGTACTGGCCGAAGCCGTTGTGGAAGTCCTGCGTGTAGTTCTTCAGCGTGAAGTGCCGGGGGAAGCCCAGCGGGCCGCTCTTGAAGTAGTCGCTGCGGCTCTGGAGGGTCGCGGCGAGCATCACGTACAGCGGCAGGCCCACGAGGAAGAGCCAGACCAGGGAGCCGAGCCCGGCCAGGTAGTTGGGGCGGTGGCGGTTGGTTCGGCGTGTCATCACAGGCCCTCCGCCGAGCTGCGCATCTTGTCGTATCCGGAGACCTTGACGACGATCAGCGAGACGATCGTGGCGATCACGACGAGGACCAGGGCGATGGCGGAACCGCCGCCGAAGTCGAAGCTCTTGAACGCCTTTTGGTACATGTAGTAGGCGCTGATGGTGGTGTCGGTGCCGGGGCCGCCCTGGGTGAGGATCAGCACGGTGTCGAAGGTGGTGAGGCCGCCGACGACCATCAGGATCATCGAGGTGATCATGGTGTTGCGCAGTTGCGGCAGGGTGATGTGCCAGAACTGCCGGATGGTTCCCGCGCCGTCGATGGCCGCCGCCTGGTAGAGCACGGGCGGGACGGCGCGCGCGGCACCCTGGTAGATCAGGGTGTGGAACGGGGTGTACTGCCACGCGCCGACGAAGACGAGCACGCCGATGGCGCCGGACCGCATGCCGAGCAGATTTCCGTCCCCGAAGAGCCATCTGGCCTGTGCGGGCACACCGAAGTTGGGGTCGAGCATCGCCCGCCACAGGACCGAGATCGCGGTGGCCGACAGCAGCAGCGGGATGAAGTAGACCGCCGAGAGGATCGCGCGGTTGCGCTGGTGGCCCGCGGCCCAGACGCCGAGGAGCAGGCTCAGCGGTGTCTGGATCACGACGCCGAGCACCGTGATCAGCGCGCTGAGCCACAGGCTCTGGATCATGGTGTGGTCGTGGATCAGCGCCTTCCAGTTGGCCACGCCCGCCCACTGGGGTGAGCCGAGGCCGTCCCAGCTCGTGAAGGACAGCACGGCGACCAGCAGCAGCGGAACGACGGCGAAGCAGACGAAGAACAAGGTGGCGGGAACCGCCCAGGCCAGACCTGGGCGGGTCACCGCGGAGCCGGAGCGGCGGCTCATCCCGGCCCGGTGGGCCGTGCCGCTCCGTGCCGCAGGGGGCGATGTGGTGATCATGTGGAGGGTTCCCTGGTCAGGACGACGGCAGGGCCTGCATGGCCTTGATGAACCCGTCGGCGTCGAGCTTGCCGTCGAAGAACTGCTGGACCGCCGTGTGCATCGCGGTGCTCGCCGACTGCGGGTACGCCTGGTCCCAGGAGAGCTGGAAGGACTTCGCGTCCTTGACCAGGTTGTACTGGTACTTGGAGTAGGCGGGATCGGCCGAGGTGTCGAGGAACTTCTCGGTGTTCCTCGTCGTCGGCAGATTGCCGATGCCGAGCTGTGCCTGCACGAATTCGTCGCTGTACTGGAGCTTGAGGAATTCGGCTATCGCGTCCGGGTACTTGGTCTTCTTCAGCACCGAGTAGAAGTTGTTGGTGTTGCCCACCACGTCGGTCGGGTCGCCGACGCCGCCGGTCACGGTCGGGAAGGTGCTGAAGCCGAGGTCGTTCTTGGCGAAGTCGGCGTTGGCGTCCTGCTGGGTGGAGTAGTACCAGGAGCCCATCAGCTCGAACCCGGCCTTGCCGGTGGCGACCAGGGCCGCGGAGCCGTTGTCGGTGAACTTCACCGAGTCGTAGTTGGTGCCGAAGGCACCGGCGTCGACCAGCTCCTTGAGCATCGACAGCGCCTTCTTGCTGTCGGCGCTGGCCCAGGCGCTCTTGTCGCCCGCGAGCGCCTTCTCGAACAGGCCGGGGCCCGCGACGCGGTCGTAGACGTACTCGTACCACATCAGGGTCGGCCACTGGTCGCCGCCGCCGAGCGCGATCGGGGTGATGTGCTTGGACTTCAGGACCTTGACCGCGTTGAGCAGGTCGTCCCACGTCTTGGGCTCGGTCAGGCCCGCGTCGGCCAGCACCTTCTTGTTGTTGAAGAGCAGGACGGGCTGGGTGCCGCGCATCGGGATGCCGTAGGGCTTGCCGTCCACCTTGGCGCTGTCGAACACCGACGTCAGGAAGTTGTTCTTGAGCCCCGGGTCCTTGGCGATCATCTCGTCCAGCGGCAGCAGAAGCCCCTTCTTGACGAAGGGGGCGATGCTGCCGCCGCCCCAGTTGAAGAAGACGTCGGGCGCCTGCTTGGTGCTGATGAGCGTCTGCAGCTTCTGCTGGTAGTCCGCGCCGGGGATGGTGTCGAGGACCGCCTTGACCTTGGACGTCTTGTTGAACGTCGCGACGATCTGCTTCTCGACCTTGTTGGTCGCGTCCCCGTAGACCAGCACGTGGAACGAGCCGGCGCCGCCCGAGTCGCCGCCGCTGCTGCCGCCACAGGCGGCCAGGGACATTCCGAGCACGAGCGCCACGCCGCCGGCCAGGGCTCTGGCGGTCGCGGCGCGGGAGAGCAATGCGCGCTTCTTCATCGGTCCAGCCTTTCGAAAGATTCGGCATCATCGCCGAAATTTGCTGCGCGCTGTGACGGTAAAGTGCGCCCGGAGAGAGGGTCAAGGCTCGTGCCACGGGTTACCAAAGCGTGACCCAACACCCGTTCGGACCACCGAACTGACGCGGTGTCGGCTTCGACAGTTTCGAGAAAGATGTCGGAACACGGGACGAGACCGGCGAGCGGGGCCGACGGCGGGCCGGACGCGGGGGCGGCTCTGCCGCACCGTTTCAATGACGTTTCAATTCAGCGCCGCGACAATGCGAAGCCTTGGCCGAAGGATGTATTGACCCCCAGCTCAATCGCGCCATAGGTTCAGCCGCGCCGAATTGAATCGTTCTTAGTGGTGCGGGCTGCGGGACGCGGCTCGTGGAACACCTGGAGCCCTCTTGTCCTCTGCGCATCCCCTCCGTGGCACGCTCTCCCGACGGTCGGTCCGCATCGCGCAGGCCGTCGCCGTCGTCGGCGCGCTCACCGCGACCATGGCCCTGTCGGGGCCGGCCTCCGCCAACTCCCCCCACTCCGCCTCCTGGCGGAAGTACGTGCGGGCACCGTCGAGCCGCGAGGTGCGGCCGGTCGCCGTGACGGCCACCACCGGCGACGTCGCCCACCCTCAGGGCGTCCTCGGCAAGGGCACCGCCACCCTCGACAGGCCCGCCCCCAAGCCCAAGCCGACGTGGCCGGCCGACACCACGGCCGCCGCCTCCTCGTACCACGACGGCAACAACGGCAACGACGGCAAGCCCCGTACCTACGTGCCAGGCAACGCGGTCGACGGCGACACCGACACGTTCTGGAACGACGCGAACGCGGCCACGTATCCCGCCTGGCTGGAGATCACCAGCCCGACCCCGGTCACGCTCCCCGGCATCACGGTGCTGTCCAACAGCGACGGCGTCCCGCAGGACTTCACCGTCGAGACCTGGGACGGCTCGGCCTGGACCACCCGCGCCACCGTCACCGGCAACTCCGACGTGCGGCGCGCGGTCGCCTTCTCCTCGTCCGTGACCACCGCGCGGGTGCGGATCACCGTGACCAAGGACCAGTCCTCGGGCAAGGGCGAGTACACCAGGATCAACGAGGTGTGGCCGGGGCTGGTCGCCGCCGAGCCGGTGCCCAGCGTCACGCTCGACTTCGGCAAGGTCGTCTCCGGCTACCCCCGGATCAGCTTCGCGGGCGCCTCGGACAACAGCCCCGGCGTGCGGGTGGCCTTCTCCGAGACGCTCGACTACCTCACCGACCGCTCCGACTACACGCGCTCCGACGTCTCCGGCGGCCCCGGCACCGATCAGTACGCGGTCCCCCGGCAGGGCGGGATCTGGACCGACCACAGGAGCTGCCTGAGCGGTACGAAGGTCTGCGCCGACGGCCTGCACGGCTTCCGCTACATGAGGATCAGCCTGGACGCGCTCCCCTCCGACGCGCCGCTCGCGCAGCCGTCGGGCACCGTGCGGATCGACGGTGTCTCGCTCGACTTCACCCCGTTCCTCGGCACCCCGGACTCCTACACCGGCTGGTTCGAGTCCTCGGACGCCGAGCTGAACCAGTACTGGTACGACGCCTCGTACACCAACGAACTGGTCACCGACACCTTCCGGTCGGACGACGTCGACCCGCGCAACGCCGACAGCCCGACGCTGGACGGCAAGCTCGTGCTGCACGACGGCGCCAAGCGCGACCGCGACCCGTACGTGGGCGATGTCGCGGTCTCCGGCCGCACCACGTATCTGACCCATGACGCGGCGGTCGCCGCCAAGAACGTGCTGGCCGACCTCGCCGACCACCAGCGCGGCGACGGCTGGATACCGCCCGCCTCGATCAACACCTACACGCTCCCGCTCTTCGACTACCCGCTGTGGTGGGTGACCAGTAGCTGGGACTACGTGCTGTACACCGGCGACACGGCCTACGCCCGCGACTACTACGCCAACCTGGTCAAGACGCTGGACAGTTGGTACCCGAGCGTCACCGACGCCAACGGCCTGCTGTCCAAGGGCCTGAACGGCACCGGCGGTTACGGCGACTACGCCTTCCTGCCCCGCAGCGGCGAGGTCACCTACTACAACACCCTCTACGTCCAGGCGCTCAAGGACGCGGCGGCGCTGGCGACGTCACTGGGCCACGGCGCGGACGCCGACCGCTGGCAGAAGCGCGCCGCCACCGTGAGCACGGCGATCAACACCCGCCTGTGGGACAGCGCCGCGGGCGCCTATCTCGACTCGGCGACCGGCGCGGTACGGCACGGGCAGGACGGCAACGGCCTGGCCGTGGTCGCCGGGGTCGCCGACCCGACGCGCGCCGCCTCGGCGCTCGACCACCTGTCCCGGACCACCGCCCAGCCGTACGGCAACGCCTTCATGGACAACAACACCCTGGTCCCGGACGGCTCCCAGCGGGTCTACGCCTTCACCTCGTACCCCGAGATCCAGGCCCGCTTCCTGGCGGGCAAGGCCGACTCCGCCATCGACGAGATCAAGCGGCTGTACGGCTGGATGGCCGGGCACGGGCCCGGCATCACCGACTGGGAGGGCATCGGCCCGGGCGGTTCGATGTACGAGGGCGGCTTCACCTCGGCGGCGCACGGCTGGTCGACCGGGGTGGTCCCGGCGCTGACCAACGACCTGCTCGGCGCGACGCCCGTCACCCCCGGCTTCGCCACCTGGAGCGTCGCACCGCACCCGGGCTCCGTCACCTGGGCGCGCGGTCAACTTCCCACGCCGCACGGCCCTTTGACGGTGGACTGGAAGCGCGGCGGCGGTGACCGGCAGTTCACGCTCGACCTGACGGCGCCCAAGGGGACGTCCGGTGTCGTCGACCTGCCCGCGACGGGCACGCGCGTCACCGTCAAGGTCGACGGCCGGGTCGCCTGGGACGGCGCGGGGGCGCACGCCTTCCAGGCCACGCTCAAGGACGGCCGGGTGACGCTGCGCGGCATCCCGGCGGGCAGCCACACGATCACGGTGACCGGCAAGGCGTCCTGAACCGTCCGCCGCACACGCCCTCTCCCGGACCCGGCGCCTCGGCCGGGCCGGGAGAGGCCGGTCTCAGGAACGGGCCGGGAGCGGCCGGTCTCAGGAAAGGGCCGTGGATTCCGGGAGAGCCGTGGGTTCCGGGAGAGCCGTGGAATCCGGGACATCCGTGGAATCGACGTAGTGGACGGTCGGCCGGGGGTGCATCAGGAAGTCGTGGTGCGAGATGTTCCAGGCGTACGCCCCGGCGAGCGCGAACAGCACCCGGTCGCCCGCGCGGAGTCCCGCCGCCGGGACCCGCCGGGCGAGCACGTCCTTGGGCGTGCACAACTGGCCCGCCAGCGTGACCAGTTCGCCGTCGGCCGCCGAGCGCGGCCACGGGTGAGGCCAGTCGTCGACCGGCAGCAGCGCGCAGGGCTGGTCGTGGCCCTTGGCCGCCGGGGTCCGCAGATGGTGGGTGCCGCCGCGCAGCACCGCGAACTCCTCGCCGTGGCTGGGCTTCACGTCCAGCACCTCGGTGGCGTACCAGCCGCAGTACGCGGTCAGGGCGCGGCCCGGTTCGATGCGCAGCAGCGGTCCGGGGTGGGCGTCGAGCAGCCGGGCGAGCCCCTCGCCGTACGCGGTCCAGTCGAAGCGGTCCGCCGGGCGGGTGTAGTCGACGGCCATGCCGCCGCCGACGTTGACCTCCCGGAGCGGGACGCCGTGCCGCGCCGTGAGGTCCGTCGCCCAGGCGACCACGGCCTCGGCGACGGCGAGCAATCTCGGCGCCGGGAGGCCGCTGGCCAAATGGGCGTGCACACCCCGCAGTTCGAGGTGCGGATGGCTGCCGTCGGTGAGCGCGCGGACGGCCGCGTCGGCCTGCGCCGGATCGAGGCCGAAGGGCGACGGTCCGCCGCCCATGGCCAGCACTCCCGTCGCCAACTCCCCCGGTGCGACAGCGAGGTTGAAGCGCAGCAGCACGCCGACGCGGGTCCCGCGCGCGGCCACGAGATGCGCGAGCACGCGCAGTTCGTACGCGCTTTCCACGTGGAAGCGGTCCACGCCGAGGTCAAGCGCGGCCGTGATCTCGGCGGGGGTCTTCCCCGGTCCGCCGAAGGCCAGCGGGCGGCCGGGCACCGCCGCCGCCACATGGGCGGCCTCGCCGCCGGACGAGACCTCGTAGCCGGTCACGTACGGGCCGAGCGCCGCCAGGATCTCCGGCTCCGGGTTGGCCTTCGCCGCGTAGTACAGCTCCGCCCGCTCGGGCAGCGCCGCCCGCACGGCCGCCGCGTGCGCGCGCAGCGCCGCCAGGTCGTAGAGGTAGGCGGGCAGTTGGGCGGTCGGAAGGGCGAGAGCCGTGGTCCGTACGGAGTCGGGGACGGCGACAGGTGCGGGTGCGGGTGCGGTCATGACTGCGTCCTCGCGTCGTCGGGATCGCGGTCGGCGCCGCGCACGGGGTGTCCGGGTCCGCCGTCCGGTGCCGGCAGGGTGTGCTCGGCGAGCGGTGCCGGCAGGACGTCCTCGGCGAGGGGCGACGGCAGGCGTACGTATCCCGCGAACCGGTCGGCCGCGCGTTCCCAGCGGGTGAGGAGATTGGCCTTGGCGGGCAGCGGCGCTCCGGCGAGCAGGGCGTCGAGCCGGGAGTGATGGCCGTGCTCGTCCGCGTGGTCGCGGATGGTGCGGCGGACCTCGGCCCACAGGGCGGGTTCGGTGTCCGGGTGGAGGTCGGCGAGGGCGGCCAGCATCTCGGCGACGTGGTTGACCAGCAGGCAGTAGACCACCCGGTCCCAGCCCCGGTCGGCGTCGTAGCGCAGGGGCTCCGCGACCTCGGGCGGCAGCGCGGCGAGCGCGTCGGCGCAGGGGCCCGAGAGCAGTTCGGGGACCAGTTTGGTGCCCTCCAGGTCGCGGAAGAGCACCTGGACGGGGTCGCCGTCGGTGTCGACGCAGACCAGCACGTTCTGGAGGTGGGGTTCGAGCACGACGCCATGGTCGAAGTAGGCGGCAAGCACCGGGGGTACGAGCAGCCGCAGGTAGGCGCGCCACCAGCGCAGGGCCGCCGCCGGGCCGCCGTCCGCGACCAGCCGGGAGATGTGCCCCGGTCCTGTCGGGTACTCGTCGGCGACGGCGGCGGCCAGCAACGCTGTGCCGCCGGGCCCGAGCCGCCGGTCGAGCCCTTCCCTGACGATCACGCCGAAGCCTTCGAGCAGCGACTGGTCGGGGCGGCCGTCGCGGCCGGGCAGGGCCAGGCTGCGGTAGGCGGGCTCGCGCAGTACGTCGGCGCCGGGGAAGCGGGCGGCGAGGTCGGCGAAGGCGGGCCGCAGCATCCGGGTCAGGGCGACGGCCCCGGCCAGCTCGTAACTGGCGTTCTTGCGGAGGCAGTTGGTGATCCGCACATTGAGGCTGAATTTGAGGAAGGTGTCGCCGTCGTAGAGGGTGCGGACGGAGGCGGTGGCGGCGAAGCGGGTCCTGCCGGGGCCCAGGTCCAGCACGTCGCGGCGGTCCAGGGCGGCGCGCAGCGCGGGGTGGCGGCGCAGCAGGTCGTACTGCCAGGGGTGGGCGGGCAGCAGCCGGTAACCCGTGGGCACGGCCGCGAGCCGGTCCAGCGGGTCGGTGGCGCCGGGTTCGGCGCACTCCTGGACGGTCAGATCCTCGCGCACGGCGAGCAGCCGCAGCGGGAAGGACGCCGAGGTCTCCGGTGCGTAGGCGGCCCATGAACCGGGTTCGCCGCCACGGGACTTGGGGGCCGGGTGGAAGCGGTGGCCGTAGACGAGCGACTGTTCGGAGGCGAGGTATCCGGCGAGCGGGAGCCCGGCCGCGACGGGGCGCGGGGCGCGCAGCGCGGTGGCGACTCCGTGGTGGCTGGACTCCACCTGGTCGAGGAATTCGTCGTTGGGCACGCCGGTGAGCGAGGTCAGCTCGGCGTGGGTGTGTTCGGCCAGCCGTCGCCAGTCGATCTCGGTCCAGTCGTCGTGGCCGGTCTGTTCCGTGACCGGTCCCGCGAAGCGGTGCGCGCCGAGCAGTGAGGTGCGGCGCAGCGCGACCCGCAGCCGTACTCCGGTGCGGGGCAGCCGTACCAGCAGGCGGCCGTCGATGACGGCGGTCTGGTGCTCGGGCCCCGACACCTCGCGGAGCAGGCAGTTCAGCAGGGTGTGGGCCACGGCCCGGTCCGCGTCGGGCAGTCCCGCGTGCCGGGCGCAGTCGGCGGGTCCGGTGATGGTGGGCAGCGTCATCAACGGCTCCGCAGAAGGTAGTTGGGTCCGGTGGTGTAGTGCTTGTTGATGTCGGTGGCTCCTGAGCGGTCCTTGGTGAGCAGCGTGCCCGCGCTCACCATCGCTTTGACGGGCAGGCGCGGTGCGTCGAGCACACGCGCGCGCAGGGTCTCGCCCGCTTCGCCCGGCCCGGTGCCGAGCCGCCGCGCGGCCCGGTCGAGCAGGTCGCGTACGCGGTCGAGCAGGTCTTCCAGCGGGGCGCGGCCGAGCCGTGCGAGGGCGAACGCGTAGGCGCCCGCGCACAGATGGACGGTGATGGTGGTGAACAGGTCGGCCACCGGGCCGTCGTCGTCCACCAGGATGCGCGGGTCGTCGAAGGCGGCGCGCTCCGGCGCGCCGGAGCCGAGGGCCGCGCGCAGCCGCACGCGGTTGACGCGCAGGCCGTCGTCGTCCTTGAGGAGCAGGCGCAGCCGGGTGCGGCCTTCGGGGTCGTCCAGCAGCAGCGAGATGTTCTGCTGGTGGGACTCCAGGGCGATGCCGTATCCGAAGAGCGTGGTCTGCCAGTCGAGGAGCAGGGTGAGGACCGCGTCGAGCAGGGCGAGCGGGTCGCCGCCGTAGTAGCGGTCGGCGAGGTGGTCGATGACCGGCCGGCCGTCGGGGGCCGCGGCGAGCAGCGCGGCCATGGGCAGGACGGCGCAGCCGTCGAGGCCGGGCGGGTGGCGGCGGACGAGCACGGCGAGGAGTTCGTGGCCCGCGTGCGCGAACCGGGTCTCGTCGGCGTGCAGCACGCTGTCGCGGAAGCGCGGTTCGCGCGCGGTCACCGCCTCCAGCAGCCGCTGCCCGGCCGCGCCGTCGATCAGGCTGCCCGGTTTGATCGTGCGCCGGTTGAGCAGCCCCAACGTCGAGGTGGCCAGGGGCAGTTTGAGGTGGGTGCCGGGGTCGGCGAGGACCGCGACGGTGCGGGTCGACAGTGTGGGCGCCACGTCCAGGTACGTACGGGCGGCCAGTACGGACCTGCCGTCGAGGCCGGTGGCGCGCAGCGCGTCCCGCAGCGGGCCGTCCGCCGTGAGGGGGTGGACGGGGAAGGCGACATGGGTGCCGTCCAGCTCCTGCGGCAGGCCGAGGGTGAGGGCGGACGGCCGCAGAACGCCGAGGCCGAGGCCGTCGGGTGCCCGATCGCCGTCCGCGCCCTGCACGGTGACGGCCTCCCTGGGCAGGGCGAGCCAGCGCAGGGCGAAGCGCGGCGCGAATTCGGGCGCGTGGGCGAGGAGTTGACGTTCCGTCAGTCCGCTGCGGGCGGCGGAGGTCGGGTGCACCGGGTGGCCGTACCGGGCGGCCAGGGTGTCGTACGCGAGGACGCCGGTGAGTCCGGTCCACCCGGCGGGGTCGCCGCCGTGGCGTGCGGTGAGCCGGGCCACGGTGTCGGCGCGGGTCGCGGTCCGCAGCCGCAGGGCGGTCAGCGCGTCCCGGTACTCGTCCGCGAAGGCGGTGAAGCCCGCGCGGTCCTCGGGCGCCGCGAGAGCGCGCAGCGCCGCCAGGACGTCCTCGCCGGTCGTCAACTCCCGCCCGCCGGGCTCCTGGAGCAGCAGCGGAAGCCGGGCGGCGTACTCGCTCTGGAAGCCGTCCGCCGTGACCGGCAGCAGGAGCGCCGACTCCTCCCCTGTCGGGTCGGTCACGGGCGGCGGCAGCGGCAGCACGTCCGCATCGGCCTCGGGGACCGGCAGTCGCAGCCAGTCGCCGTCGGGGCGGCGTACGAGGGCGCTGCCGGTGCGCAGGCGCACGACGTCCTCGCGCAGCAGCGTGCTCAACACGTCGAGCAGCAGGGCGCGTTCTTCGTCTCCGGCGGCCCGGCCGGTCACCGTCACAGCGTGATCTCCCAGCGGTGCTCGGCGAGGAAGCCGGTGACGGCCCGCTCCACGGCGTCCTCGTCGGGTCCGATGGCCCGGACGACGCCCAGCAGGTCGCGGTTGGTGCGGTGCAGCGGATGCCGTTCGCCGACCGCCCGCAACGGCCGGTAGGTCAGGCGCACGCCGTCGGCCGTCAGGTCGGCCGGGCCGGGGGCGGCGGTGAGGGTGCCCGCCTGCCGCGCGTAGGGGTAGTCGAGCCGGGCGGCGCGGCCGGTCGCGGTACGCAGGTCGGCCGGGAGGGATTCGCCCAGATGGGTGCGGAGGATGTGTTCGAAGAGCGGCAGGTCGAGCAGTTCGGCCAGCAGCAGGTCGCACTGGTCGCCGATGGCGCGGTAATTGACCTCGATCAGGCGCGCGCGCCCTTCGTGCAGCACGAATTCGGTGTGGCAGGCGCCGAATCCGACGCCGAGGGCGTCGAGTTGGGCGAGGACCTGGTCGACGACGGGCGCGGGGTGCGCGGGGACGAAGGTCAGCCGCTCCTCGATGAAGTACGGCGGCGGGGACAGCGTGGTGCGGAAGCCGCCCAGCACATGGCGGGTCGTACCGTCGCCGAGGGTTTCCAGGGTGAGCAGTTCGCCGGGCAGGAACTCCTCCACGACCAGTGCGGCGCCCGGCCGGTCGGCCTGGATCCGCCGGACGCGGCGCTCCAGGTCCGCCGGGTCCTCGGCGCGTACGACGTCCTCGCTCGCCACGCCCTCGCGCGGTTTGACGACGCAGGGGTACGGCACGTCGAGTCCGGCGAGGCAGGCCGCCGGGTCCTGGCCCGCGGGCAACTGCGCCGACCACACCGTGTCGACGCCCGAGGCGGCCAGGACCCGGCGCGTCTCGGCCTTGTCCTTGGTGCGCAGCGCGGCCTGCCAGCTCTTGGCGGGCAGGCCGAAGTAGTCGGCGGCCAGGGCGGCTTGGACCTGGAGGTGGTCGCTGTTGGTGAAGACGGCGTCCGGCGGCCGATAGGCGGAGACGCGGGTGATGACGGCGCGGAAGTCGCGTACGTCGCACTCCAGGACGCCGACCGCCGGATCGTCTCCGTACGCGGCCCGGTGCGCGGCGGGCTGGTCGGTGAGGACCGTGACGTCCAGGCCGAGGCGGCGGGCGGCCGGGAGGAATCCCTCGGTGACCGAGTCGGTCGGGTTCAGAGCCAGCACATAGAGCCGCATGGGGGTCCACTTCCGGGCGCGCAGTCGTTCGGGCCGACGGTCGTGGGACGACCGGTGACCAGGGGCGCGACGAGCCTAGGTTAGGCATGCCTAACTCTGTCAATTCGCCCCGGCGCGGTGCCGGTTGACGGCCGTGGGCACCGGCGCGTCGGTGCGATTCTCATGCTGTCCGCTGATCCGATCATGTCCACCGACCGGCGCGCGCGACACCGATTTCCGCCGTGCCCGGAGGTCCGCCGCCGCCCCGGCTCGCACGCCGTCCGTCCACCGTCCGACCCGAGCGCGGACGGGCGGTGGACGGACCTTGGACAGCAGGTGAAGCGGGCCGAACCGCCCTACGCCATACGGGGGTTCGGGTGGCGCCGGGCCGCGGCGGCGTCGTTAGCATGTCCGGAGATCCGCGATCTCCCCTGGCTCTCCGTGCGATCGGGGCCAGGGCGGAGGGCGGCCGATGACGTCGGATGGAGGTCCGGGTGGACGGTTTCGCCGAGGCGATGCTGGAGCGGGTGCGCGTGGCTCGGGAGGCGGTGGCCGCCGCGGGGCGGGCGGGGGACGCGTACGCGTTGGCCGTGGCCTGCGACGAGTTGGACGACGCGCTCCGGATCGCCCGCGCGAACGGGGTCGAGGCGGACCTCCCGGAGGACGGGGACGGCGGCGGCGCGGAGACCGGCGGCTGACCGCGGCCGGACGCCCGGCCCGCACTCCCCGGCACCGCACCCGTCCGGCCCCGATCCCCCCTGGCGCGAACCCGCCTGTTATCCGCCGCCGCCCATGGGCAGCCTGGGAGCAGGGGTCCCGATGCGGCGTCCGCCCCGCCGTACAGTGTCCGGCACACCGCGACGAGGGGATTCGGCATGATCACCGAGCCGGAGATGGTCGAGGAGCCGGAGCCCGACCGCCCCGCCCCCGACATCCTGAGCGGCGCGGGTCACCCGCCGCCGTCGCTGCGCTCCGCGCTCTCCCGGCTGCGCAACCGCCTCCCGCCGCCGCGCTCCCCCGCGGACCCGTACCGCGTCCGCGACACGGGCGGCGGCCACGGCGGCGAGGACAGGGGCCCGACCCTCAAGCCCTGGCGGCCACGGCCCGAGGGACGCCGGGGCCGCGTGCTGTGGGCGCTCGGCGGCGTCGTCACGGCGTCGGCGGTCTGGCTCGCGGTCCTCCAGTTCACCGGGTACGGCGGCCCGCGGCCGGACCTGCACGGCTATCACCTCGCGGACAACCCGTGCACCAGCGACAATCTCCAGCCGCTGTCCGACGCCTTCGGCACCGAATTCCTCCAGGGCATCCCCGTGATCACCAAGGGTCCCGCCCTCGACCACGCCGCCTGCACCCTGACCACGTCGGTGACCGGGAGCGGCGACTGGGAGACGACGTACACGGTCACCGTCACCGTCGACCTGCACAAGAAGTCCGACGTGCACGCCGAATTCGCGGACCTCTCGCATGTGATCGTCCCCGACCCCACGACCGCGGGTTCCGGCGACTTCCTGTTCATGACCGACTCGCCCGAGGTCACCAGGGCGCTGCGCGGCCTCGGCGACCAGGCGTTCACGATCTACGGCACCGCGCGGCAGGCCGTCACCGTCCGGCACGGCGGCGCCGTCTTCTCGCTCAGCGTGGACGGCATCAAGCAGTGGAACGGCGTGGCCGCCCGCCCGCTGAACGCCGACGGCTCCCCCATCGAGGCGACGCCCGCCGACACCATCGCGCTGCGCCCGGCGCTCATCCGGGCCATGCGCCACCTGATGAGCGCCCTCGCGCACTGAGCCGAGCCCCGTCGAACCGAACCGAGTGCCGAGCCGAGCCGGGCCGAGCCGAGCCGAGTGGAGCCGGGCCGAGTGGAGCCGGGCCGCGTCGAGCCGACTCAGCCCACCGGCCCGGCGCGCGGCCCGCCGCCTCACGTGCCCAGGACGGCCCGCAACTCCGGCTGGAGCGCGTCACCGTGGGCGCGCACCATGTCGTCGCACAGCTCCCAGATCCGTTCGACGGGGAGCGAGGCGGCCGTCGCCGGGTCGGTCATGGCGGCGTGCCGGATGTGGCGGGGGTCGCCCTCGATCGCGGCGCGGACGACGAGGTCGGTGGTGCTGAGGTAGGTGCGGTTCAGCGCGGCGCACTGCGGCGGCAGGGCGCCGATCCGGGTGGGCTGGACGCCCAACGCGTCGACCAGGCACGGCACTTCGACCGTACCGGCGGCCGGGAGGTCGTCGATGAGGCCGTGGTTGGGCACATTGCCGTAGATGGTGCGCGGGGTGCCGGTGGTGATGCTGTGGATCACCTGCGGCGCGTACTCCATCGTGCCCTCGACCGGCAGCGGGAGTCCGGCGGCGAGCGCGGCGCGGGTCTTCTCGTACGCGGCGACGTTCTCGTCCACGATGCCGAGGTACGCGCCGACGGGGAGCCGCAGCCGCTCGATCTCGCTGTCGTGGTGCAGGTACCAGGGCACGTACTCGGAGGAGTGCTCGCTGGTCTCGGTCGGGTAGTAGCCGAGCCGCCGGTACATGTCGACGCGGACCCTGCGGCGCAGTTGCGGGTCCTGCGCGATGAGCGCGTCGAGCCGCGGGTAGACGTCCTCGCCCTGGTACTCGAAGCGCAGCACCCACGCCTGGTGGTTGACGCCCGCCGCGTGGTAGGTGACCTCTTCCAGCGGGATGCGCAGCAGTTCCGCCAGGTCGTGCATCGTCCAGTACACCGAGTGGCACAGGCCGACGACCCGGGTCAGTCCGGTGGCCTCGGCGAGGTACTGCACGTTCATCGCCATCGGGTTGGTGTAGTTCAGCAGCCAGGCGTCGGGGCAGACCTCCGCGATGTCCCGGCCGAGTTCCCGCAGGACGGGGAAGGTGCGCAGCGCGCGGAAGATGCCGCCGACGCCGAGAGTGTCGCCGATGGTCTGGCGCAGGCCGTGGCGGGCGGGGACGTCGAAGTCGGTACGGGTCGCCTCGCCCATGCCGACCTGGATGATGTTGATGACGAAGTCGGCGCCTTCCAGGGCCGCGCGGCGCTCGGCGTGCGCGGTGATCAGCGGCGCCGCGCCGCGCTCGGCCGCGATGTGCCGTGCGGCCCCGTCGGCGGTGGCCAGCCGCTCGGCGTCGATGTCGTGCAGCGCGATGTGCACGTCCTTGAGCTCGGGGAAGGCGAAGAGGTCGGCGAGCAGGCCCTGGGTGAAGACGACGCTTCCGGCACCGATGAAGGCGATCTTGGTCGTACGGGTGGCGCCGCTGGTCGTCGTGCGGGGTGTGGTGCTGGCTGTGCTCATGACGGGTTCTTTCCGTTGCGGGTGGTGGCGGCGCGGGAGGCGCCGAGCGCCTCGTCCCAGGTGGGTTGGGCGGTGGTGCCGCCGTGCGCTCGGGTGGACAGGGCGCCGCAGGCGGCGGCCAGGGCGAGGGCGGCTGCCAGGGGCAGGCCCGCCAGGGTGGCGGCGACGAAGCCGGCGTCGAAGCTGTCGCCCGCGCCGACGGTGTCGAGCGGCCGTACGGGGACGGCGGGGGCGCGCAGCGGGGCGCGGCCGTCGTGGGCCAGGGCGCCGTCCGCGCCGTTCTTCACCACCACCAGCGGACCGCGCGCGGCGAGCAGGGCCGCGGCCCGCTCGACGTCGGCGGGCTCGGGGTCCCCCGCCGGGATCTTCCCGCGCGCCTCGGGGTCACCGGACGCGGTCTCCCCGCCGGCCGCCAGGGCGCACGCCTCCCTGGCGTTCGGCAGCAGGATGTCGGTGACGGGGAGCAGCGCGGCGATTCCGGCCGGGTCCCAGTCGCCCGCCGGGTCGTCGTTGGTGTCGAGCGAGGTGGTGGCGCCGTGCGCGCGGGCGGTGCGGAAGAGGTCGGGCAGCGCGGTCGCGAGTCCCGGCAGCAGGAAGTACGAGGCGGCGTGCACATGGCGGCTGTGCGCGAGCAGCGCCTGGGGCACGTCGGCGCCGACGGTGGCCGTGAGGGTGCCGGGCGCGGTGAGGATGGCGCGGTCGTCGCCGCGGGTGAGCACGGTGGTCAGCGGCGTCGGCAGGTCCGGGTCCACCCGCAGCGCCGCGGTGTCGACGCCGCGCTCGGCCAGGGCGGTACGGACGTACCGGCCGGTGTCGTCGTCGCCGATCCGGCCGGCGATGGCGACCTTCAGGCCGAGCCGGGCGGCGCCGCACGCCATGATCGCGGCGGAGCCGCCGAGGGTCAGCAGGCCGGTGGGGACGAGCTGTTCGCGCTGGCCGAAGGCGAGCGGGGCGTCCAGCGGCCCCAGGACGATGTCGGGATTGGCGTCCCCGATGACGAGCAGGTCGAACGTGTCCGGCATGAGCTGGCTTTCTGTGGTGGTGGGGCGGAAGTCCGGCGGCGGGAGTCCGGGCGGTGTCCCGTCAGCCCTTCAGGCGACGGAGCGGGTCCGTCCGTCCTGGGGCGACGGGGCGGTGTCCCGTCAGCCCTTCAGGCCGCTGGAGGTGATCGACTGGATGAACTGCTTCTGCGCCGCGAGGAAGGCGAGCAGCACCGGCAGGACGGTCAGGACGTTGCCCGCCATCACCGCGGACCAGCGGGTGTGGTGCAGGCCCTGGAAGGTGGTCAGGCCGAGTTGCAGCGTGTACTGCGTGTCGTGGTTGATGGCGATCAGCGGCCAGGTCAGGTCGTTCCAGGTGCTGAGGAAGGTCAGCACCGCGACCGTGCTCAGCGCGGGCCGCGACAGCGGCAGCACGATGAGCAGCAGCACGCGCAGCCGTGAGCAGCCGTCGATCCACGCGGCCTCCTCCAGCTCCCTGGGCAGCGAGAGGAAGAACTGCCGCAGCAGGAAGACCGCGAAGGGCGTGACCAGCGACGGCACGATGAGCGCGCCGAGGGTGTCGATCAGGCCGAGCCGCTTCATCACCAGGAAGGTCGGGATCATGGTGAGCTGGAACGGGATCGCCATGGTGGCCAGCATCAGCACCAGCAGGGTGCGCGAGCCGGCGAACCGCATCCGGGCGAAGGCGTATCCGCCGAGCGCGCCGAAGACGAGGTTGGAGACGACCGCGACGACGGAGACGATCAGCGAGTTGGCGAACCAGCGCGGGAACAGCGCGTTGCCGAGCACGTAGCGGTAGCCGCCGAGGTCGATGTGGGAGGGCCACAGCGCGGGCGGGAAGCGGTTGATCTCGGCGTTGCTCATCACCGAGCTGACCAGCAGCCAGATCAGCGGGACCGCGAAGAGCAGGGCGAGCGGGGCGAGCAGCAGGTGCCAGCCGCTGAAGGGCAGCCGCGACCGCCGGGGGCGGGGCGCGCTCGGCCGCGGGGCGTCGGCGTTCCCGGCGCCGGGCGGCGCCGCGTCGGGCAGGGCTGAGGTGACGGTCATCGCGGGGCTCCTTCGAGGCGTACGGGCTCGCGGCGGCGCAAGGCCCGCGTGCCGACGGCGATCACCAGCAGGGCGAGCGCGAGCACGTAGGCGGCGGCTGCCCCGTAACCGGCGGTGAAGTTCTTGAACGCCTGCTCCCAGATGAAGTAGACGATCACGGTGGTGGAGCCGAGCGGTCCGCCCTTGGTGGTGACGTAGACGAGGTCGAAGACCTGGAGGGAGTTGATGGTCTGCCACAGCAGCAGGAAGACGTTGACCGGGGTGAGCGTCGGCAGCACGACGTGGCGCAGCAGTTGGCGGCGTCCCGCCCCGTCGAGCCTGGCGGCCTCGATGAGGGACTGCGGCACGTCCTGGAGCGCGGCGAGGTAGACCACGACGCAGAAGCCGGTGCCGCTCCACAGGGAGATCGCGACGAGGACGAGGAGGGCCTGCGACGGATCGGTGAGGAACCCCTGGGGGGAGACGCCGATGGAGTGCAGTACGGAGTTGGCGGCGCCGAACTGCGGGTCGAGGATGAAGGAGAACAGCACGCCCTGCGCGGTGGCCGAGATGACGAACGGTACGAAGATCAGGGTGCGGTAGACGCCGACGAGCCGGATGCGCCGGTTGAGCGCGAGGGCGAGCGCCAGGCCCAGCAGCATGCTCAGCGGGACGTACAGCGCGGTGTACTCCAGGGTGTTGCGCACCGCCTGGCTGAAGTGCGGGTCCTTGGACAGGGCCCGGTAGTTGGCCAGGCCCACCCAGCGGCTGGGGGTGACCAGGTCGTCCGCGCGGAAGGACAGCAGCAGCGACCAGACCACGGGGACGACGCTGAGGCCGAGGATGACCACGATCGAGGGCGCGATGAAGGTCCACGCGGTCGCGGACTCGCCGCGCAGCCTGCGGCGGCGGGCGCGCAGTTGCTGTGCGTGCTCGCGGTCGCGGTCCTGGTCGGACAGGGTGAGCGGGGCGGGGCGGCGCTGCGCGGGGCCCGGCCTGTGCCGGGGCAGCAGCCGCGGCGTGGTTCTCGACATGGGTCTCCTCAACGCGGGATGAGCAGTGCGGCGTTGGCTTCGTGCGCACAGTCGCGCAGTGCCTTGGCGGGGGTGCTGCGGCCGAGCAGCACCGCGGTGATCGCCTGGCCGAGCGCCTCGGAGATCTGCGGGTAGGCGGGGTGGGCGGGGCGTACCCGCGCGGTCTCCAGGGCCTTGGTGAAGACCGACAGACCCTCCGTGCGGGAGCTGCGGTCCTGCCACGCGGGCAGCGCCTGGGTGCTGCGGCTGAGCGGGAGGCTGCCGGCCTGGATGTCCCACCGCACGTCCTGCGGCGGCTGGATCAGCCACTCGACGAAGGTGCGGGCGGCGGCGACGCGCGCCGAGCCGTTGTCGAAGACCGTCCAGGTGTCGGGCCCGGAGATGGTGACCTCTTTCCCGCTGTAGCTGGGCAGCGGGACGACGTGGTAGTCGATCTTGGCCTGGATGACGTCGGGCAGTTGCCAGGGACCGGTGGGGACCATGCCCATCCGGCCGGAGAGGAAGACCTGGTACATCTGCTCGCTGCCGGGCTTGGGGTCGATGTAGACGCTCTTGTCGGAGGCGAGGGTGGCGATGGTCTCCAGGGCGCGGACGCCGGTGTCCTCGAAGCCGATGCCGTGGCCGTCGGCGGAGATGACCTCGCCGCCGAGGTCCCAGATCATCGGCCAGATCCGCCAGACGGTGTCCTCGTCGCCGACGCCCGGCCAGCCGGTGCCGAAGGTGCCGTCGGCGTGGCTGGTGAGCTTCTTCGCGGTGGCCGTGAACTCGTCCCAGGTCCAGCCGGGCTCGGGCAGCGACACTCCGGCGCGGGCGAAGAGCTTCTTGTTGCAGACGACGGCGAGCGAGTCGATGAGCGCGGGCGCGGCGCGTACCCGCTTGTTGACGGTGACGGCCTCGCGGGCCGGGGTCCAGAAGTCGTTCCAGGGGGTGGGGCCGTGGGCCATCGTCGCCGTGAGGTCCACGACCTTGGGGCTGCGGGCGATGCTGGCCAGGTCCGAGCCGAAGATGTAGGCGATGTCGGGGTACGAGCCGGAGGCGAGCGCGGCGGTGACCTTCTGGAGCATGGCGTCGGACAGGACGCCGCCGCCGGGGTCGACCCTGATCTTCGGATGGGTGCGGTTGAACTCGGCCACCAGTTGCTGGATCGCGGCGCGGCCGGTGTCGGTCTGGCCGTGCCACAGCTCGACGGTGACCCGGCCGTCCGCGCCCACGCCGTCGCTCTCGCCGGTGCCGCAGCCCGCGAGCAGCGCGCCCGCGGCGGCGCCGGAGAGCAGTCCTGTGCCGCGGCGCAGGACGTCACGGCGGGAGAGTCCGGTGTCCCGGCGCGGGTGCCCGGCGGGCGGCGGGTCGCCGGGGAGCGGGCTGCGGGGCAGGACGGGGCCTGCGGTCATCGGTGCCTCCAGAAGGCGGAAGTGCGAGTGCGGGTGCCGGGCGGCGGCTGGGGGGCGGGGCCGTTGCCCGTGCCGGGCGGCGGGGCCCGGGGGGGCCCCGGGGGGGGGGGCCCCGGGCGGCCGCCCGCCGGGGCGGCGGCCCCGGGGCC
>NZ_JBEXNE010000023.1:0-125408 GCF_040610915.1 Streptomyces sp. NPDC003300
GACCTGCTCGGCGAGTTCGCCGTAGCTGACGGTGCGGTCCTTGAAGGTCAGCGCCGGGCGGTGGGTCGCGCCGCGCGCGATCAGCCGGTCCAGGCTACCGCGAGGACCCGTCGGGCGTGAACGTCCCCGTCGCCGAGCGGTTCGACGGCGCCCGGTGGAACGCCACCGGCCCGCTCGCCCACCGGCCGTCCGGCGGCGCGGCGGCGAACGGCAAGCTCGACGCCGTACTGCCGCTGTCCGCCCGTGACGTCTGGGCTGTCGGCTCCTGGAACGACGCCGCGGCGTTCCAGGACCGCTCGCTGGCCGAGCACTTCGACGGCCGCCGCTGGCAGGAGGTCCCGCTGCCCGCGGAGGCCGCCGACCGGTCGGCGTACCCGTCGGCGCTAGCGGGCACCGGCCCGGACGACCTCTGGACGGTCGGCGTCACCGCGCAGGACCGGATCGGCGCGCCGCGCCCGCTGGCGTACCACTGGAACGGGCGCGCCTGGTCGTCAGTCGCCACCACGGAGCCGGGCGGCGACGCGCTGCTGTCGGGTGCGGCGGCCGACGGCGACGGTCGTGTCTGGGCCGTCGGCGTCGTCTACGACGCGTGGGGTGAGGGCCGCCCGCTCGTCGAGCGCTGGGACGGCGCGGCCTGGCGGATCGTGCCGACGCCGCACACCGCCGGCCGCGGCGAGTCGCTGGAGAGCGTCGCCGTGCTCGGCCCCGACGACGTGTGGGCGGTCGGCGGGAGCAGCACGCCGGACGGCACGAACTCCCCGCTGACCCTGCACTGGGACGGGCGTACGTGGACGGAGGTCGCGGCGCCCGCGGTCCACGCGGACCTGCACGGCGTCACCGCGTACGGCGAGCACGGCCTGATCGCCGTCGGCGAGCAACAGGGCGTGGCCACACCGGCGTTCACCATGCGCTGGGACGGGGCGGCCTGGCACGCCGAGCCCGCGGCGACCGACGCGGCGGGCCAGGGTGCCTCGCTCTTCGGCGTGGCCGCCGTGCCGCACCCGCTGCCCGGCACACCCACCGCGTGGGCGGTCGGCTCGACCCTTCCCCAGTTCCAGCCGACCTGGCGGCCGATCGTCCAGGGCTACGGCGGGGTGCCGGTGCGCTGAGCGGCAGGGGCCGCCTCCGGCGCGGGACGGCCCCCTTGCTGGCCGGCTCCTCAGGTACGGCCCGTGGTCCAGGCGCCGGTTGATCGAGGCCCGGGTGTGATTGAGGTCCGAGGTGGTCGAGGTCCGAGGTGGTCGAAGCCTGGGCTGGTCGCGGCCCGGGTGTGTTCGAGGCCCGAGCCCTGGCTGGTCGAGGTCCGAGGCGGTCGGGGTCCGGGTTAATCGAGTGGTCCGGCAGACGGCCTGCGGCGATGATGCCGGGATGGAACGTGACTTCGACGCGCTGGTGGCGGAGGCCGACTCGGTGTCGGTCGACGGGTGGGACTTCTCCTGGCTGGACGGGCGGGCCACCGAGCAGCGGCCGTCGTGGGGGTATCAGCGGCGGATGGGCGAGCGTCTCGGCCGGGCGTCGGCCGCGCTCGACATCCAGACCGGCGGCGGCGAAGTGCTCGCCGGGGTGCCCGCGCTGCCGCCGCTGATGGCCGCGACCGAGTCGTGGCCGCCGAATGTGGCCAAGGCGACCGCGCTGCTGCACCCGCGCGGCGCGGTCGTCGTCGCGGACACGGACGAGCCCCCGCTGCCCTTCGCCGACGAGACGTTCGACCTGGTGACCAGCCGCCACCCCGTGACGGTGTGGTGGGACGAGATCGCGCGCGTCCTGCGCCCCGGCGGCACGTACTTCTCCCAGCAGGTCGGCCCGGCCAGCGCGTTCGAACTCGTGGAGTTCTTCCTCGGAGAGCAGCCCGACGCGGTGCGCGGCGCGCGCCACCCCGACCTGGCGCGCGCGGGCGCCGCCGCGGCCGGACTCGAGGTGGTCGACCTGCGCGCCGAGTCGCTGCGGATGGAATTCCACGACATCGGCGCGGTCGTCTACTACCTGCGCAAGGTCATCTGGATGGTCCCCGGCTTCACGGTCGCCGAGCACCGCGACACCCTGCGCGCCCTGCACGAACACATCACGTCCGAGGGGTCGTTCACGGCCACGGTGACCCGCTTCCTCATCGAGGCGCGGAAGGCGGCCTGACGCCGGGACCGCCCCCCGCGACGCCCGTCGCGGTTACGCGCGGGGCCGGTCGGTGTGGAAGGTGCCGAACGCCCCGTCGTGGTGGACCAGCGGCGAGTCCGCGCCGGGACCGCCCGCGTCCTCCACATGGCCGACCACGAGGAAGTGGTCGCCGACATCGTGGACGTGCACGGTACGGGCGGTCAGCCAGGCCGGCACCCCGGACAGCAGCGGCAGCCCGCCCGTGTCCGGTGTCCAGTCCACCCCGGCGAACCGGTCCACTCCACTGCGCGCGAAGCCCCGCGCCAGGTCCTCCTGGTCGGACCCGAGCAGATGCACCGCGAAACGGTCGGCCGACCTGACGGCGCCCGCCGTGGACGCCGTGGTGGACAAGTAGAAGGACACCAGGGCCGGTTCGAGGGACGCCGAGGTGAAGGACGTCGCGGTGAATCCCGCGGGACCCGGCACGGTCACGACGGTCACCGCCGTCGCCTGCCGCCGCAGCGTACGCCGCAGCAGATCGGCCGGACGTACCGCTCCGGCGGCGGAACGGGTGTGATCCACGGGTGAGTTGGTGGCAGCGGCGAGCGACGGGGTCGCGGTCATGACGGGCGGTCCTTCCGGGTCGGATGCCAGGGGAGTGGCCGGACCCCTTACGGGGCCCGGCACATGGCGGGGCGTCAGGGCGCGGCGACCGGGGTCACCGTGAGGATCGGCGGGAGCGAGGGAGCGATACGCAGCCGCTCCAGCCACTGGACGACGAGGGCGGCGACACTGCGATGCTGGATGTCGTTGAGCACGTCGTGCCTGCCGTCCGTCACCGTGGCCAGGGTCGCCGCGGGCAGCCGCGCGGCCAGGGAGTGGGCGACGGACGGCGCGGAGACCGGATCGGCCGCGCCGTGCAGCACGAGGGCCGGGAACGGGAGCCCGGCTGTGAGCGCCGCGTCGGCGGCCTCGGCCAGCGCGCCGGGGACGGGGGCGGCGAGGGCGCCGGCGACGAACAGCGGATCGGCGTCCAGCCGCCCCCGGTGCGTCGGGCACGCCGTGCGTACGGCCAGCTCGTCGTCCCACCCGGCCGCCGCGCCCGGTTCCGGCGCCCCGGCGAGCAGCAGCGCGTCCGGTGCGACGCCCGTACGCCCCGCGGCTGCCAGCGCGTGCAGGGCCCCGCTGTCGGAACCGGCCAGCACCAGCGGCCTGGCCGCGCCCGCCGCGATCGCTTCGACGGCGCCCGCGACCGGCTCGGGATCGCCGTCCTCGGGCACGTCGAGGACGTGGACGACATACGCGTCGGCCGCCAGCCGTCGGCCGAACCGCTCGTACACGCCCGGATGTTCACCGCGCCCGGGGAGCAGGACGACGGTGCCGCGGTGCGCCAGGCCCGCGGCCGGGTACCAGTCCGCGACCGGCGCGGCCTCCTCCGCCGGGCTCGGGACTCGCGGGTGCACCGGGTCGCCGGTGGCCTCGGCGAGGCCGACCGGGGCGCTCATCGGGCACCGCTCACGGCGGCGACCGCGGGAGCGGAGCCGGACACGCCCGTCGCGTCCGCGTCGCGCCGGGCCACCTCGGCCCGGACCAGCGGCAGCAGGTCGCGGCCGTAGTCGATCACGTCGTCCAGCGGGTCGTAGCCGCGGATCAGCAGCGTGGTGACGCCGATGTCCACGTAGTCCAGCAGCGCCTGGGCGACGGTCTCCGGCGTGCCGACCAGGGCGGTCGAATTGCCCGCCGCCCCGGTCGCCTTGGCGGTGGGGGTCCACAGCGCGCGGTCGTGCAGCTCCCCCTTGGCCGCGGCGGCGAGCAGCCGCTGCGAGCCGGTGTTCTGGGGCTGGGCGTCCGGGCCGACCGGCAGGGTCGTGCGGCGGCTGCCGACGAACGACCCTGCCGCGCCTCGGGAGTTGATGGTGTCCAGGATGCGGTGCGCGCGGTCCCACGCCTCCTCCTCGGTACGGCCGAGGATCGGCCGGAAGGAGACGCTGATCCGCGGCGGCTCGGTGCGGCCCGCCGCCTCGGCCGCGGCCCGCACGGACGCGATCTGCTCCGCCGTCTCCGCCAGCGGTTCGCCCCACAGCGCGAAGACGTCGGCGTGCTTGCCGCCGACCCGGTAGGCCGCCTCGGACGAGCCGCCGAAGTACAGCGGGATGCGGGGCTCGGTGACCGGGCGCACCTCGGAGAGGTAGTCCTCGTAGTGGTAGAAGCGGCCCTCGTGGCTGACCGGTTCCGTGCTGGTCCAGGCGGACTTGAGGATGTCGAGGTATTCGTCGGTCCGCGCGTAGCGGTCGTCCTTGCCGAGGTGGTCGCCGTCCCTGCGCTGCTCGGCGTCGTGCCCGCCGGTGATGATGTGCACCGCGGTGCGCCCGCCGGAGAACTGGTCGAGAGTGGCGAAGGTCCTGGCCGCAAGGGTCGGGGCGACGAAGCCGGGGCGGTGCGCCACCAGCAGGCCCAACCGCTCGGTGTGCGCGGCGACATGGGCGGCGACCTGCGTACCGTCGGGGCTGCCGGAGCCGTAGCCGATCAGGACGCGGTCGAAGCCCGCCTCCTCGTGGGCGAGGGCGAACCGCCGCGTGTAGTCGGGGTCGACGACCGGCCCGGACGGAGGACGGACCTCGGAGACGTCGCGGGTGCCGATCATGCCGATGAACTCAACAGGCATGGCTGCTGGGGCCTTTCGTGAGAGGGAGCGGAAGAGAAAGCGAAAAGGGGGTCAGCGGGCGGACCCGCCGAGATCGAGGGCGGCGCGCCCGGTGCCGAGCAGCACCGAGTCGTCCTGCGGGGTGTGGACGCGGGAGCACAGCACGTCCCGCAGATGGCGTTGCAGCGGGTTGTCGTTGGTCAGGCCGTTGTTGCCGATCAGCGCGACGGCCTGCTCGACCGAACCGATCGCGGCCCGGGTGCCGAGCACCTTCGCGCCGCCCGCCTCCGCGGCGGCGAGCGGATCGCCGCTGTCGACGGCCTCGGCCAGCGCCGCCACCAGCCTCTCCGCACCGGCCAGTTGGACCTCGATCTCGCCGACCGCGCTCTGGAAGCGCGGCAGCGTGGCCAATGGAGCGCCGAGCGCGCTGGGCACGCGCTCGTGCAGGAAACCGGTCAGCCACCGCTGGGCGGCGCGCGCCACGCCGAGGTAGAGCGCGGTCAGGCCCAGCGAGTTCCAGGCACCGCCCACGACGTCCCGGCCGCCGTCCTGGCCGGGCTCCGCGAGCCCGGCGGTGCGGCCGAGCGGCACACGGACCGAGTCGAACAGCACGTCGTCGCTGCGGCTGGCGCGCAGCCCCAAGTGGTTCCAGGTGGGCCGCACTTCGATGCCCGGCGAGTCGGTGCGCACCAGGAACGAACCGGTCCGCACCGGCTCCTCGTCGGTGCGCGCCCACACCATCATCCAGCGCAGCGCCACCGCGCCGGTCGAGAAGATCTTGTGCCCGGTCAGCTCCCAGTGGTCCTCGCGCCGCCGCGCGGTGGCCGCCGGAAGCCCGCCGCGTACCGGACTGCCCAGATCGGGCTCCACCCGCAGGGCGTTCACCAGCGCCGGGCGTCGCGCCGACTCGGCCAGCAGCTCGCCGTAGGTGTCCTGCGGCCAGTGGGGGGCGCGGGCCTGCGCCGCGTGCGCGAACAGCGTCATCGACGTGACCAGCGCGACCGCCGGATCGCCGCCGCCGAGCGCCCGCAGGATGCGTACGGTGTCGGCGAGACCGGCCCCCGCGCCGCCGTGGCCGCGGTCGACGGTCGCGGTGAGCAGTCCGGCGGCGTGCACGGCGGCCACGCCCTCGTGCGGGAAGCTCGCGTCCCGGTCGTGCTCACCGGCCCGCGCGGCCAGCGCCGCCGCGACCTCGGGCAGCCGGTCGTAGTCGGGTGCGGGCAGGCCGGTGGCGGCGGCGTCCGCGGGCGCGGCAGAGCCGGTGCCGGTGCCGGACGAGGACGCGAGGTCGGTGGTCACGGTGTGGCCTTCCTGTGGTGGGGCCGTTCGAAGTGGGGATCGCCGGGCTCGGGTGGTCCGAGGCGGCCGTACGGGCCGGGCGCGTACGTGTCAGCGGTGGCCGGTCCCGCGGCGGCCGTCGAGGGTGTCGCGTGCGCCGTACGGCCCGCGCGCGGATCGTCGGCGAAGGCGGGCGGCCGGCGGACGGTCACCTCGGGCGGCGGCCCTCCGGCCCACAACTCGACCTCGACCAGCGCGTGTTGGCCGGTGCAGCCCTGGGAGAGCCGGGAGCTGGGGATGTCGGCGGTCAGCACGTTCGGATTGCCGTGCGCGCACAGCGGCGGCTCGTGACCGGGTACCGGGTCGAACCACGCGCCGGTCGGCAGCCGTACGACACCGGGCCGTACCCGGTCGGTGAGCACCGCGCCCGCCAGGCAGGCGCCCCGGTCGTTGAAGATCCGCACCAGATCGCCGTCGTGGACCGAACGGGCCGCCGCGTCAGCCGGATGGATCCGCAGCGCCTCGCGCCCGGCGACCTTGGCGTCCAGGCTCGCGGCCCCGGTGTCGAGCTGACTGTGCAGCCGGTTGGCGGGCTGGTTCGCGATCAGCAGCAGCGGCAGCCGGTCCGCGGCCGGGGCGCCCGGCCACTCGTCGGGTTCGAGCCAGGCCGGGTGGCCGGGGCAGTCGGGCAGCCCGAGGGCGGCCACCGTCGCGCTGGTCAGCTCGATCCGGCCGCTGGGGGTGGCCAGGGGCGCGCCCAGCGGGTCGGCCCTGAAGTCGGCGAAGAGCGTGCGCTCGGCGGGCTGCGGCGGCAGTTCCCACTCGCCCGCCGACCAGAAGTCCGCGAAGGCGGGCGGCTCGCCGCCCCCGGTCGCCGCCAACTCCTCGGCCCACCGGGTGTACAGGTGCTCCAGCCATCCCGCCGGGTCCCGTCCCTCGGTGAACCGCTCGCCGAATCCGAGGCGTTCGGCCAGACCGGCCAGGATCGCGTGGTCGTCGCGGGCCTCGCCGACCGGCTCGACCGCGCGGTGCATGGCGATCAGATGGGTGTCGCGCCGCCCGCCGCCGATGTCCTCACGCTCCAGGGACGTGGTGGCGGGGAACACCAGATCGGCGTGGCGGGCGGTCGCCGTCCAGTGCGTCTCGTGCACCAGCACGGTGTCCGGCCGCCCGAAGGCGCGCCGCAGCCTGCCCAGGTCCTGATGGTGGTGGAAGGGGTTGCCGCCGGCCCAGTGCACCAGCCTGATGTCCGGGTAGCGGCGGCGTGTGCCGTCGTAGTCGTACTCCTCGCCGGGACGCAGCAGCAGGTCCGCGATCCGGGCGCAGGGGATGAACTCCGCGACGGGATTGGGCCCTTGGGGCAGATACGGCAGCCGGACCTGCGGACCGGTGTCGCCCACGTCGCCCATCGAGCCGTAGCCGTGGCCGAATCCGCCGCCCGGAAGTCCGATCTGGCCAAGCAGCGCGGCCAGCGCGAGCGCCGCCCACACCGGCTGCTCGCCGTGCTGGATGCGCTGCAACGACCAGGTGACGGTGACCAGGGTGCGCTGCCGCGCGGCGCTGCGGGCCAGGTCGCGGATTCGGTCGGCCGGGATGCCGGTGAGCGCCGCGGCCCACCGCGCGTCCTTCACCGTGCCGTCGTCGGCGCCGCGCAGATAGCGCAGGAAGGTGTCGGCCCCGGCGCAGTAGCGGGCGACGAACTCCCGGTCGTACAGGCCCTCGTCGACCAGGGTGTGGGCGAGCGCCAGCATCAGCGCGGTGTCGGTCGCCGGGCGGATCGGGTACCAGTCGGCGTCCAGGCCGTCCGGCAGGTCGTCGCGCAGTGGGCTGACCAGCGCGACCCGGGCACCGGCCGCGGCCAGCGCCGACAGATGGCCGGGCGTGCCGTGCCGGGTCACCCCGCCGGGGGTGACATGCACGTTCTTCGCGGGGATTCCGCCGAAGGCGATGATCAGTTCGGTGTGCCCGGTGATCGTCGGCCAGGTGGACGAGGACCGCAGCACCGACTCCGCGTCGCCGACCAGATACGGCAGCAGCACCAGCGAGGTGCCCAGGCTGTACGAGTTGCGCGAGCCCGTGTAGCCGCCGAACTGCGCCAGGAACCGGTGGAGTTGGCTCTGCGCGTGGTGGAAGCGCCCCGCGCTCGCCCAGCCGTACGAGCCGCCGAACACCGCCGTGTTGCCGAACTCGTCGCGGACCCGAGCCAGTTCGGCGGCGGCCAGGTCAAGCGCCTCGTCCCAGCCGAGTTCCACGAAGGGCTCGTCGCCGCGCCCGGAGGTGGGACCGGGGCCGTGCTCCAGCCAGCCGCGCCGGGCGGCGGGCCGCCGGATCCGGGTGGCGTGCCGGAGCGATCCCGGCACACCGCGCAGCAGCGGTGACGGCGAGGGGTCGGCGGGGTGCGGGACGGCGGTGACCGTGCCGTCCGCGTTCCGCCGTACCCCGAACGCCCCCCAGTGGGAGGTCGTCGGGGTGACCGCCCCGGCCCTCCTCCCCACCGGGGGCGCGCTCCCGGTCCCGGCGGTCATACGGCAGCCGCTCCGGTCAGCGCGGCGCCGTCGGTCTGCTCGCGGACCAGCCGCACCAGGGCGCCGTAGTCGCGGGCGTCCTCCAGCGGGCTGAAGCCGCGGATCAGGAGGGTGGACACGCCCAGGCCCACGTAGTCCAGCAGCGACTCGGCGACCTGCTCGTAACTGCCCACCAGCGCGGTGGAGTTGCCCGCGGCCCCGGTGACCTTGGCGACCGCGGTCCACAGCCGCTTGTCGTGCACGTCGCCCTTGGCGGCGTATTCGAGCAGCCTGCGCGAGCCCTCCTGCGCGGTGTGGTCGAGGTTGAACGCCTTGCGCACCTCGCCCGCCTTCTCCTTCGTCAGCCGCAGGACGTCCTCGGCGCGGCGCCACGCCTCGGCCTCCGTGGCGGCCGGTATCGGGCGCAGGCTGACGCTGAACCGCGGGTCGCGGCCGTACGGCGACGCCGCCGCGCGGACCTGCCGGATGCGCTCGGCGATCCCCGCGAGCGGCTCGCCCCAGAAGGCGTACACATCCGCGTGCTTGCCGCCGACCCGCACCGCGTCACCGGACGCGCCGCCGAAGTACACCGGGATCGGATCGGCCGGGCGGACCGACGAGTAGCCGCCACGCACGGTGTAGAACTCGCCCTCGTAGTCGAAGGGTTCGGCCGACTCCCACTCCTTGCGCACCACGTCGAGGAACTCGTCGGTGCGCCGGTAGCGGGTCGGCTTGTCGCTGAGGTCGCCGTCTCGCGCCTGGTCGGCGTCGTCGCCTCCGGTGATGACGTGCAGCGCGACCCGGCCAGGGTGGAAGGCGTCGAGCGTGGCGTACTTGCGGGCCGTGAGCGTCGGGGCGACGAAACCGGGACGGTGGGCGAGCAGCACACCGAGCCGGGTCGTACGGTTCAGGATCTGGTCGGCGACGGTGAAGCCGTCGGGGCTCGCGGAGGAGTGCGCGACCAGCACACGGTCGAAGCCGGACTCCTCGTGCGCCAGGGCCAGTTCGGTCAGGTAGCCGGGGTCGACGACAGGCCCGGACGCGGCGCCGGTCTCACTGAACTGCTGGGTGCTGGCGATGCCGATGAATTCGATGGGCACGGGGTCTCTCCCGAAGATCGTGGGGTTGCTGGTGGTGTGCGCGGGTCAGCGGGCGGCGGCGACCGGGTGGTGACAGGCGGCGGCCCGCTCGCCCGAGTGCGGAGAACTGCCCGGTTGCGCACGGCAGTCGGCGTCCGCCAGCGGGCAGCGGTGGGCGAAGACGCAGGCGCCGGGGTCGGCCGCCCAGACCGGCACCTCACCGGGCGGCCCCGGCCGTTCGCGCCGCTTCGACGGATCGCGGTCCACGCGGGGCGCGGACGCGGTGAGCAGCGCGGTGTACGGGTGCAGCGGGCGGGCCAGCACATCGGCGGTCGGGCCCTGTTCGACCAGTCGCCCCCGGTACAGCACCGCGATCCGGTCGGCGATCCCGGCCAGCGAGCTGAGGTCGTGCGAGATGACGACGACGGCCACGCCCAGGTCGCGGCGCAATTCGTCCAGCAGCCGCAGCACATGGTTGCGGTTCGAGGCGTCCAGCGCGCTGACCGGCTCGTCCGCCAGCAGCAACGCGGGCCGCGTGACGATCGCCCGCGCCAGGGACACGCGCTGACGCTGGCCGCCGGAGAGCTGGGCCGGAATCCGGCCGCCCAGGGTGCCCGCGTCGAGCCCCACCCGGTGCAGCGCCTCCGCCACCCGGCCGCGCCGCTCGGCGCGCTCCACCCCGGCGACCGCCAACGGCTCGCCCACCAGGTCGTTCACCGTCAGATCCGGGTCCAGCGACCGCAGCGGGTCCTGGAACATGTACTGCACCAGCCCGGACCGCCGGTGGTCGCGCAACTCCCGTCCGCGCAGCGCGCCGACCTCGACGCCCGCCACGCCGATCCGCCCGGCCACCACCGGCGCCAGCCCGACCACGGCCCGCGCCAGCGTCGTCTTTCCCGACCCGGTCTCGCCGATCACCCCGAGGATCTGACCGGCCGTCACCTCCAGGTCCACACCGCTCAGCACGGGGGCGCTGTGGCTGTGGCCGGGGCGCCGCTGGTAGGTGACACCGAGCCCTTCGACCTGGAGCGCGGGCGCGGACGCCCGCGTCTCGCGTTCGGCGGCGGGCACCGCGGACGGCGCGACCGGCCGCTCGATGTCCGCCGTGGGCGGGGAGACGTCGGAGACCGGCGCCGTGCGGGCCGCGGGGGTGGTGGTCATGCGGGCACCTCCTGGAGGGGCGGCGGGGACAGGGCGAGTTCCGCGGCGCGCACGCAGCGGACACGGCGGCCGTCGGCGGTCGCGGTGAGCGGCACCGGCCGCGTACGGCAGCGGTCCTCGGCGAAGGCGCAGCGGTCGGCGAACCGGCAGCCGACCGGGGCCTCGCCCGCCTCGGGCGGACGGCCGGGGATGACGGCCAGCTCGCGGCGGTTCCAGTCGCCGAGGGAGGCGACGCGCAGCAGCGCGGCGGTGTAGGGGTGCGCGGGGCGGTGGACGACGTCCTGGGTGGGGCCGTCCTCGACGATCTCGCCCGCGTAGAAGACCAGCACCCGGTCGGTGACCTCGGCGACGACGGCCAGGTCGTGGGTGACCAGCAGCAGGGCGAGACCGCGCTCGTCGCGCAACTGGGCCAGCAGATCGAGGACTTCGGCCTGCACGACGGTGTCGAGCGCCGTCGTCGCCTCGTCCGCGACGAGCAGCCGCGGATCGCAGGCGACCGCGATGGCGATCAGGACGCGTTGCAGCATGCCGCCCGACAGCTCGTGCGGGTACCGGTGGTAGACGTCGGCGGGATCGCGCAGGCCGACCGAGGCGAAGAGTTCCACGGCCCGCTCGTGCGCCCGCGCCCGCTTCAGACCGAGGCGTACGCGCAGCGGCTCCGCGAGCTGGCGGCCCACGGTCAGCGCCGGGTTGAGATACGAGGCCGGGTCCTGGAAGACCGCGCCCAGCTCCACCCCGCGCAGCCGCTCCCACTGCCGCTTGTCGAGCGCGGTCAGATCGGTACCGGACGACGGGGCGGCGCCCGACGACTTCCTGGCCGAGGACTTCGCGGCGGACGCCTTGCCGAACGACCGGCTTGCGGGCGACGGGCTTGCGGGCGACGCCTTTCCGGCCGCCGACCCACCCGCCGCCGACCCACCCGCGTCCGAGGCACCGGCCGTCGCCGTACCGACCGCTTCCGTACCGTCGGGATCCGCACCGGCCAGCACCGCGCTGCCCGCCGACACCTGGCAGCCGGGCGGCAGCACGCCGAGCAGCGAGCGGCAGGTCAGCGTCTTGCCGCTGCCCGACTCGCCGACGACGCCGACGGCCTCGCCCGCGTGGACGGTGAAGGACACGTCGCGGACGGCCTCGGCGCGACCGCCGGAGACGGTGATGTGCAGCCCGTCCACGGTGAGTACGGGTCCGGTCGCACCGACGGTGCGGGCACGGCCCGGCTCAGACAGCGACGACACGGTCATCGGCCTTCCTCCCCTGGGGTTCGCGGGCGGCTCGCGGCTCGGCCCCGACATCGGCGCCGCTGTCCCGTACGGCGTCCGCGAGCAGATTGAGCGCGCCGACGGTGATCATGATCAGGACGCCGGGCAGGGCGGGCGCCCACGGCTGCTGGGCGAGATAGCCCAGGTCGCTGGCGAGCATGCCGCCCCAGGTCGGGGCGGGCGGCTGGACGCCGACGCCGAGGAAGGTCAGCGAGGCGACGGTCAGCAGCGCCGTCGCCAGCGCGTGGGCCGTGGTCACGGCGATCGTCGGCAGCACCTTCGCGGCGATGTGGGTCCGCAGGATCCGGCCGCGCGAGGCGCCCATCAGCTCCGCGGCCTCCACGTACTGGGCCTGCTTCAGGCCCAGCGCGGCGGCGCGGGACACCCGGAAGAACAGCGGGGCCAGCAGCACGCCGAGCGCGAGCATCGCCTGGTTGAGGCCGTTGCCGAAGACGCCGATCGCGGCGATGGCGAAGAGCGTGAACGGCAGCGTCATCAGCGCGTCCACCGCGCGCAGCGCGGCCCACTCGAAGCCGCGGCCGAGCCACAGCGACGCGAGGCCCGGCACGACGCCGAGGACCATCGCCGCACCGACCGACTCGACCGCGCCGAGCACGGAGCGGCCGGTGCCCGCCAGCAGCCTGCTCAGGACGTCCCTGCCGAGGTAGTCCGTCCCCAACAGGTGCGATCCGCTGGGCCCTTGGAGCACCCGCGCGGTGTCCTGCGCGAGCGGGTCCTGCGGGGCGATCACCCCGCCGAGCACCGCGAACAGGGCGACGACGGCGAGTACGGCCAGTGCGAAACGGGCGGCGGGCACCCGTCCGGTGCGGCGCAGCGTCCTCATGAGGCACCGCCACGTGACGCGCCGTCAGCGAGCGCGGCGTCTCCCGATGCCGCGTTCGCCTTGGAACGGCCCCTGCGGGCGGCCGGGTTGAGCGCCAGCAGACCGGCGTTGATCGCGATGTTGGCGAGCAGGACCACCGCCACCGTGACCAGCAGCGTGCCCTGGATGACCGGCACATCGTGCTGTTGGGCCGCCTGGAGGGAGAGCTGCGCGATACCGGGCAGGTTGAAGATCCGCTCGGTGACGACCGCGCCGCCGATCAGCATCGGCACGCTCATACCGAGGACGGTGAGCGCGGGTCCCGCCGCGTTGCGCAGCACGTGCCCGAAGAGCACCCGCCGGGCCGACAGACCGCGCATCATCGCGCCCGTCACGTAATTCGCCCGCAACTCCCCGACCAGCGAGGCCCGTAGCTGCCGGGCCACGTTCGCGGCGGCGTCCAGGCTGAGCGCGAAGGCGGGCAGCGCCGCGAAGCGCAGCCACTGCGCCGGATCGTCGCCGAAGGCGGTGTAGCCGCCGGACGGCAGCCACCCGAGCTTCACCGACACCACCGCGATCAGACCGATCGCGACGACGAAGGCCGGCAGCGTACCGAGCACCGAGCAGGCCGCCGTGATCGCGCGGTCCAGCCGCCCGCCGTTGCTGTACGCGGCGGCGATCCCGCCCGCCGCGCCGAGCAGCACGGCGATCACCAGGGCGAGACCGGCGATCGACAGGTCCACCGGCAGCGCCCGGAAGACGCTGTCGGAGACCGGGAGCGTGGTGAACCAGGAGCGCCCGAGATCCCCGGTCAGGGCGTGGCCGAGCCAGCTCACGTACTGCACCGGCAGCGGCCGGTCCAGGCCGAAGGCGTGGTTCATCCGGTCGATGTCGGCGGGCGTGGCGGTCTCGCCGAGCACCGCCGCGCCGGGGTTGGCGTTCGACAGCGCGCCGAGCCCGAAGGTCAGCAGCGACGACAGCAGGAACACGGTGGCGGTGGTGAGCACCGCGGAACCGATCGGCCGCGGCGCGATCAGCGCCCGGCGGGCCCGTGCCGACCGCCGCCGGGGCAGCGCGGCGGCAAGCGCCGTCATCCGACGGTCACCCCTTCGAAGCGCTGCACCACCGTGGTCTCGGGCAGCGCCGACACCCCGCGGGCCCTGGCGAGGATGCGCGGCACCGTGAACAGGAAGACGTTCGGCGTGGTGCGCACCGCGGTGGCGCTCGCGGCCTGGAGGACCTTCGGGTAGTCGGGGGAGTCGAGCGGAGTGCGGGTCACCTTGTCGATGGCGGCGGCCAGCTCCGGCGGGGTGGTGCGGCCCGGATTCATCAACCCCTGCTCACCGAAGAGCACTTGGAACGCCTGCACGGCGGAGTCGCGGCCCGCGAACTGGTCGACGGCCAACTGCCGGTCGTGCTGGATGTAGATGATCTGGGTGAACTGCGCCTCGGGGATGACCTCGATCTTCGCGTTGATCCCGACCTTCTTGAGCTGCGCCTGGATCTGCTCGGGCTCGCCCTGCGCGGCGCCCGTGGTCAGCGTGAGGTCCAGGCCGCCCGCGTGCCCGGCCTCCGCGAGCAACCGCTTGGCCTTCTCCGGGTCGTACGGGAAGAGATTCGCGCTGGCCGGGTCGTACCCCGCGTAACCCTTCGGGAAGGGCTGGTAGCTGACCTCGCCGTGGCCGAACGCCTGGGTCTTCAGCAGCGCCTCACGGTCGATCGCGTACTTCAGCGCCTCGACCACCTTGGGGTCGTCGAACGGCGCCTTGCTGCTGTTCACATCCAGGGTGGCGACCACCATCGAGGGAATGACCTGCACTTCGAGCCCGGCGGCCTTGGCCGCCTCGACCTGGCTGCCCGGGATCTGCGCCACGTTGTACTGCCCCGACTGGAGCGCCGCGACGACCGTGGAGGCGTCGGGCAGCGGGTACAGCTCGAAGTTGTTCAGCTTGATTGACGCCGCGTCCCAGTACGTGGGGTTGCGCCGCAGGACGGCCTTGGCGTTCTGGGTGTACGAGGTCAGCGTGAAGGGTCCCGAGCCGGCCGGTTTGGAGGCGATGCCCGCGGCGTCCGAGGTGAAGGCGGCCGGATTGACGACCATCCCGGTCTTGCCCGCCAGCAGGTTGGGGAGCTGGTAATCAGCGTGCGTCAGGTCGATCACGACAGTCGTGGCGTTCGGCGCGGACACCGCCTTGACCGACGTGAGCTGCGGTGCGACCAGCGACTTGGGGTCGGTACGGCCGCGGTCGAGGCTCTTCTTGACGGCGGTGGCGTCCAGCGCGGAGCCGTCGGAGAAGGTCAGTCCGGGACGCAGGGTGAAGGTCACCTGCGTGCCCAGGGCGTTGTACTTCCACGCGCTGGCGAGCGCCGGTACGGCCGCGCCGTGCGGGTCGAGCTTCGTGAGGCCCGCGTAGACCAGGGAGAGCGAGTGCACGTCCCATCCGGCGGAGGAGAAGACCGGGTCCCACGAAGTGGGCAGCGCCCAGCCCCACTTGAGGACGGAGGAGCCCGCGCTGCTCCCCGAGGTACCGCTGCCACTGCCGCAGGCCGCGAGCGCCAGGGCGGCGCCCGCGCCGAGGCCGAGCCCGAGGAAGGAACGTCTGCTCGGGGAGGAGGGAAGAGAACTGGACACGGCGGCACGATTCATGACGAGGCGTCACCTTTCGAGGGTGCGTTTCGAGGGGGTGCCCTCGACGGTGAGGGCGGCGCGACGGGGGCGGCGTACAGCGTGCCGTTCCGCTCGGCGACGGCCAGGAGACCGGCGCGCCGAGGACGGAGGCGGCACGGATCGCGGTGCGGCGCCATGGCGGCGGCACTGGGCGGTGGGCGTGACGGGGGAGTGCCGCGCCGGGGGCGGGTGCCTCAGGCGGTTACGGCGGGGGTCATGGCGTGGACGTCACGGGACGACGGGGCCACGGAAAGACGAGCGGGAGGACGCGTGGGCGGGGCGCACGGGCCTGGACACAGGCCGGCCGATCGGGGGCCTGGGGCCTGGGGTCTGCGGGGCGGTCAGGCGCCGCGCGAGGGCCACGGGCGTACGGTCAGCGACAGAGAGCGCTGCTGGTACGCAGGAAGTCCACGTAGCGGCACACCACACCGGGGTGCGTCGTAAGCATGTGCCCATCCTGACTGCCGGGGTGAGCCGATGTCAATGGACACCAAAAGGTGTCTCATTCGGTGGAACGGTGACCGCGTGCGAAAGACCCGCTGGTCAACGCGGCAGCGGGGGTACGGATACGGGGGCCGGGTATGCCGCGGCCTCGGCCGGGTGGAGCCACAGCGGGCCGTTCCCGGTGGCCACCGGGACGGCAGACGCGGGCGGCGCGACCCCCGGCGCCAGCAGCTCCCACTCCGGCCCGGTCAGGCTGCGGTGGTACGCCAACAGGGCCTCGGCGGACGGCTGTTCGGCCGACACGGACACCCCGGGTGCGACCGCGAGCGCCGCCTCCAGATAGCTCGCCGCCGGGCGCCTGCCGGGCACCACGCGACGCCCGAGCGGCCCGGTCAGCACGACGGTGGGCAGCGCGTACCGCAGCTCTCCCGACGGGGTCTCCTTGGCGGTGCCCGGATGCGGCCCCGCCGCTGTGACGGTCAGCACATCGGCCAGCGGGGCGCGCGTCTCGCGGTGGTCGGCCGTCACAGCGGCGAGCACCCGGGGGGACGCGGCGTCGGCGGCCAGGCGTACGGGGTCGAGACCGGGCACGCCGTCGGCGGCGGCCAGCGCCAGGTCCAGTGTGTCGGCGGGCTCGCCGGTCACGAACATCGTCTCGCGCAGCCGCCGCAGCACCCGGTCGGCCACCTGCCCGCCCTGCGCCTCGGCCGCCTTGGCGACCAGCGAGGCGGGCCAGCTCGTCGCCGCCACCCGGCTCAGCCGCACCGCGTGCGGAGCCCCGGTGTGCCCGCTGATCTCCCGGACGAAGCCCTCGTACCACCGGGTCTCGGCCGCCGGATCGGGCGCCGGGTCGTCGTCGGTGTCGAAGAGGATGCCGAACACCCGCCGCCATGACGCCTGTTCGCCGAGCGCGGCCCGCAGCGCGCGGAAGACGGGCTCGGAGCCCCACGCCCACGGACAGAGCGGATCGGTGTACTCGGTGACCTGGAGGCGGTCGGTGCCACCGGGCGGCGGGGGACCGGTCATGCCACGCCCGCCAGGCGGTCCTCGCCCGCCGAAGGGGCGGCCGGAGCGGCGATCGGAGCGGTGTCCGGCGCGGCGGCCTGTGCGCCGCCGGCCGCGGCCGACCCGGACGGCAGCAGTGCGGCGATTGTCACCCCGGCCAGCACGGCGGCGGCGCCCTCCTCGATCGTGCGCCACACACTCGGCAGGCCCGTGGCGGGCGTCGGATAGGCCAGCTCGGCCAACGGCTCGCCGCGCAGTGTGATCACCTCGCCGTCCACGGCGCGCACCACGTCGAGCAGCGTGATCTCGGCGGCGGGTCTGGTCAGCCAGTAGCCGCCCTCACAGCCGCGCTGGCTGCGCACCAGCCCCGCCCGCCGCAGCTCGCCGACCACGGACTTCAGGAATCGGAACGGAATCTCCTGCGAGGAGGCGATGGCCTCGCAGGTCAGCGGGCGGTCGATGTCGCAGGCCAGCTCCATGAGGGCCCGCGCGGCGTAGTCCGCCTTCGCGGAGATATGCATGGCTCCAGTATGGCGCGCCGGACGGCGGAAGTCGGCACCGCGGGCGGCTCCACCGGCCACGGAAGGGTGCGTCTGTGCAGGTGAGCCGTAATGGACACCTCTTGACATCTTTTCCGGACGCCCTCTAGCGTCGTCTGCCATGAGCGATCAGCCGACCATCGCCGGTGAGGGATTCCATCCGCATCTCCCGGCCGGTTCCGACCCTTCGCACGGCTCGCTGCGCAGCCGACTGCACCACATCAAGGCCGACGGCCTCGACGGCGACACCGCGCAGACCGGCGGCATGCGGCGGTTCGCGGCGATCAGCGGAGGGACCGTCGGGTCCGAGCGGCTGTGGATGGGCCAGACCCATGTCGCCCCCGCCACCGCCTCCTCCGACCACCACCACGGCGAGTCGGAGACCGCGATCTATGTCGTCAGCGGACGCCCGGAGTTCGTCTTCGTGGACGACTCCGGCGGCGAGCCCGAGGAGGTACGGCTGCGCGCCGCGCCCGGCGACTACATCTTCGTACCCCCCTTCGTGCCGCACCGCGAGGAGAACCCGGACGACTCCGAGGAGGCCGTGGTCGTCATCGCCCGCAGCACCCAGGAGGCGATCGTGGTGAACCTCCCGAGCCTGTACGCGCTTCCGGGCGACGGCTCCTGACGAGCCGTCACCCGGAAGGCCACGCGAAGCGGTCACCGAGACCGGTCACGGAGACCGGTCACCGGGGACGGTGCCGTCACGCGTGCCCGAGACCGGCGGCCGGGGTCAGTCGTTGACCAGGTCGAACTCCTCCCAGGGGCCGATCGCCGCACGGTTGGCGATCAGGGCGGCGGCGCCCGCGTTCTCCGCCGTCACGTACTGATGGTTGGAGTGGGCGCGCAGCGTCACCGCGCCGTCCGGGTCGTGGATCAGGTCGAAGGTCTCGGCGGCGCCGATGGTACTGCTGCTCGCGATCAGCGCACCGGCCCCGGAGTTGGGGGTGGTCACGTACTTGTTGTTGGCGTGCGCCCGCAACGCGACCGTCCCTGAACCGAGGTCGATCGCGTCGAAGGTCTCCCAGGGGCCGATCGCCGTACGGTTGGCGATGAGCGCCGCCGCGCCCGCGCTTTCCGCCGTCACGTACTGGCTGTTGGCGTGCGCCTTGAGGCTGACCGTGGTGCTCTGGCCCGGATTCCCCGTCCCGCCGCCGTTGCCCGCGGGGATGGTGGTCTGGCCGGTGAGGCGGATGTCGCGGGAGGAGGAGCCGACGTAGACGGCGTTGGTGCCGGCCGCGTTGGTCCAGGTGGTGGTCCAGTACTGGAAGCTGCGGGCGTCCAGGGTGACCGTGACGTGCTGGCTCTGGCCGGGGTTGAGGCTGACCCGCTGGAAGCCGCGCAGGTTCTTGGGCGGTTCGCCGGTGGTGGCGGGCTGTCCGACGTAGACCTGGGCGACCTCGGCGCCCGCTCGTGTGCCGGTGTTGGTGACGTCGAAGCCGACGGCCACGTTGCCGTTCGCGTCGGGCGCGCCGACCGTCAGGCCCGAGTAGCCGAAGGTCGTGTAGGACAGGCCGAAGCCGAACGGGTACGCGGGCGTCTTGTTCTGCGAGTCGTACCAGCGGTAGCCGACGTTGATGCCTTCGCTGTACTGCACGGTGTTGTTCTGGCCGGGCCATTGGGCCGGGGTGTGGGCGGGGACGTCCGCGAGGGAGGCGGGGAAGGTCACCGGCAGCTTGCCGGAGAAGTTGACGTCGCCGTAGAGGAGCCGGGCGATGGCGTTGCCGTCCTCCTGGCCCGGATACCAGTTCTCGATGATGCCCCGGACGGAGTTGGCCCACGGCATGGCGATCGCCGAGCCGCTGTTGACGACCACGATGGTGTTGGGGTTGGCCGCCGCCACATCGGTGACGAGCTGGTTCTGGTCGCCGGACAGCGAGATGTCGTTGATGTCGGCGCCTTCGCCCTCGCCCTTGTTCACGAAGACGATCGCGGTGTCCGCGTTGCGCGCCGCCGTGACGGCCTCGCCGTGCAGGTCCTGGTTGGGGATCTGCCAGCCCAGTTCCAGCTCGCTGCCGCCGCCGTCCTGGAAGTAGTCGATCTCGACGCTGACCGGCTGGCCCGCGGTGAGCGTCACCGTGCCCGTCTTCGTGGTGGTCGGCTGATTCGCCCAGTTGTTGATGATCTGCTGGCCGTTGACGAACAGCCTGCTGCCGTCGTCACTGGTCAGGGCGAAGGTGTACGTGCCGGTGGTCGGCGGGGTCAGCGTGCCGGTCCACTTCGCCGACCAGCCGGTCGCCGGGACACCGGACGCCGGAGAGGCGCCGCCCCACAGGAAGTTCAGCGTCGGGTCGACCCGCGAGAGGACCGGCGTGCCGCCCATCGACGTCCCGTTGTAGAACTGCCCGTACAGGCCGTGGCCGCTGCCCGAAGAGGGCGTCAGATACGGGCTGTCGACGATCTCGCCGCTCGGGGAGGCGTACCCCTGGGCGTAGTTGACGCTCGCGCCGCTGCCCGCGCGGGTGACCAGCGCCGAGTACGGGGTCACGACCGAGGACGAGCCGACGTGCGTGCTGCCGCCGCCCGCCGTCATGGCGTTGGGACCCGCGTCGTCGCCGATCACGGCGATCTTCTTGTTCGCGGAGCCCAGCGGCAGCGCGGCGGAGGCGTTCTTCAGCAGGACGCTACCCTCCTCGGCGACCTGCCGGGCCGTGGTCCGGTGCGCGTCCGTGCTGACCGGCGTCGTGATGGTGCCGGTCTGCGTGGTGTCGAAGAGCCCGGAGGCGAACATCGCGGTGAGGATGCGGCGGACGTGCCCGTCGAGCGTGGCCTGCGAGACCTGGCCGGAGGCCACCGCGTTGGTGAGCGCCGTGCCGTAGAAGTCGCTGCCGTTCATCTCCATGTCCAGGCCGTTGTTGGCCGAGGCGACCGTGGAGTGGGTGCCGCCCCAGTCGGAGGTGACGAAGCCGGTGAAGCCGAGGTCGCCCTCCAGCACCTGCTGGATCAACTGGGCGTTCTCGCAGGCGAAGGTGCCCGCGACCGAGGCGTAGGAACACATCACCGAGTACGCCTGGCCCTGCTTGACGGCGGCTTCGAAGGCGGGCAGGTAGATCTCCCGCTGGGTACGGTCGGACATGATGACGTTGTCCGAGGCGTTGTTGCGGTTGGTCTCCTGGTTGTAGTCCGCGTAGTGCTTGACCTGGGCCATCGGGCCCTGGCTCTGGATGCCCTGGATGTCGGCTGCGCCCAACTGGCCTGTCAGATACGGGTCTTCGCCCAGTGACTCGAAGGCGCGGCCCCAGCGCGGGTCGCGCACGATGTTGATCGTCGGGCCGAGCACCACGTTGGCGCCCTTGCCCCACTCCTCGTTGCCGATCACTTGGCCGTAGCTCTTGGCCAGATCGCGGTCCCAGGAGGCCGCGGCGGCCACCGGGGCCGGGAGCTGTGTGACACCGCCCGCGCCGTCCGCGACGCCCGCCGGGCCGTCCTGGAGGCGTAACTGGGGTATGCCGAGACGGGTGTTGGCGTCCACGCAGGCGCCCCATGAGCACTGCGCGCCGCCGTGCATCATCGTGATCTTCTCGGCGTTGGTCATCTGCGCCAGCAGAGCGTCGGCGCGCTGCGCGGGGGTGTCGGCCGCGCTCATCCACGGCCGGGCGTCGACCGCCGACGCGGACTGCGCGGGCAGGGGTCCGGCGGTCAGCGCGGCCAGCGCGGCGACCGCGATGGCGAGCACGCTGGAGAGCAGGGGGCGTCGTCTCATCGCCACTCCGTTCGGGTTCGGCGGGCGGTGTGGGGTGCCGCCCGTGCCAGGGGGATGGAGCCCAAGAGTGCTCACCGAGGATTGTGCTCAACTTGCGCACAGGTCAAGGGTTATTGCAGATTCGACGCCGCCATATTGCGTGAAGTCGGCCGCTACGACCGCCTGTTGCGTCCGCGACTGACCTGATTAGGTGCGATCCCGAACACCCGGAGTCGGCCCGAGACGGCGCGCGCGAGCGGCCCGAGACGGCACGCGCCGAGCGGCCCGGGCCCGCGCGCGCCGAGCGGCCCGGACCCGTACGGCCCGCTCCCGGACATGCGGAAGGGCCGCCGCCCTGAACAGGGCGGCGGCCCCTCGCACTCGGTGGTGCCCGTAGGCGCGCCTGTGGGGCGACGCGCCTACGGGGTCTCAGGCGCCATGACGGCCTTCGTCATGGGGTTACGGGTACGACGTCACCGTGGACGGTACGGTCGAGGTGCCCGACGTGCCCGGCCCGGTGTTGTTGATGACGTGGGCGTATTGGCCCATGCCGCCGAGCGAGACGACCAACAGGTCGTGGAACTTCACGCCCGCCGTGGTCGGTGCCTCGAAGCCGTGGTCCTGGATGATCGACGGATCGGCCGTGTAGTTGCAGTAGCTGCCGAGACCCCAGCCCTCGTGGGTGGTGACGTTGTCGTCCACCTTGTAGGCCGCGAACCCGCGGATACTGCCGTTCTGGACCGCCGCCTGGTTCGGGGCGTCGTAGGCCTTCTCGTTCTGGAAGAAGATCGTCCTGCCGTTCTGACCGGACCACTCCACGTCGTACTTCTTGAAGTGCTCCACGAACAGGCCGGTCGCCAGCACGTTGTTGCCGTTGACCTTCAGACCGATGTCGGCCGGGTTGACGTTCCAGCCGGTCGGCGCGCTGCCGTGGTCGGCACGCCAGATCCAGGTGTGGTCGATGATGACGTCATTGCTGTTGATCTCGAACGCGGTCTGGGCCTGAGCGGCGCGCGCGCCGCCGACCCGGGCGAACACGTCCTGGACCGTGGTCGGGTTGGCCGAGTGGTTCGCGGACGAACCGGGCGCGCCGACCTGGAGGAGCTGCGGCGAGTTGCCCGCACCGGCGTCGATCAGGAAGCTCGCCAGCCGGACGCCGTCCACGTCGGCGACCTTCACCGCGTCCACGCCGTTGTCCGGGACGACCGTGGCGTAGCCGAGGCCAAGGACGACGGTGTTGGCGCGCGTGACGTTGATCGGCTGGTCCACGTGGTAGATGCCCGGAGTGAGCAGCAGGTTCAGCCCCTGTGCGAGCGCCGCGTTGATGGTCGCCGCGGAGTCGCCGGGGTGCGCCACGTAGAACTGCGTCAGCGGGATCGACGTACCCGGCGTGTTGGGCCAGGAGGTGCCGCTCGCGTTCTGCCGCAGGCTCGGCACGAACACCGAGTAGTTGTTGCCGTCCAGGTACATGTACGGCTTCTCACGCGACTCCGGCGTCGTGGCCAGCGTCGTGTAGACCGGGTTCGGGAAGCCCTGCGCCGGAGCGCCCTTCACACCCGAGAACACCATGTTCCACACGCCGTTGGTCCAGCCGCCGATGGAGCTGTCGCGGGTGTACCACTGCTGCTGCGAGTACGGGCCCACGGTGCCGTCGATCTTGCTGTCGGCGATGTAGCCGCCACTCGCCCAGCCGTAACCGGCCGGGGCCAGGTTCAGACCGCCCTGGACGTGGATCCGGCGGAACGGCGCGGCCTGCGCGACGGCCCAGCGGTCGTCGCCGCTGACCGGCTTGATGGCCAGGTTCTCCACCGAGCGCCAGAAGTTCTGCGTCGCGTTGCCGTTGAACCAGCCCGCGTCGACGGTGATGTCACCGTTGATCTGGACGTCGTCCGGGTTCTTGCCCAGGCCGGAGACCGAGGTGTAGAAGCCGACCTGGTCGTTGATGCCGTTGTACGTACCCGGCTTGAAGAAGACCTGGTAGCGGGCGTCACCGAACTGGTTGGACTCCTGCTGGGCGAAGATCTGGTCGAGCTGGCCCTGGAGGTTGGGCGTGGACGGGTCGAAGACCTTGACGTTGGGGCCGAGGTCGCCGCCGCCCTGGATCGGGCCGGTGCCGCCACCGCCGCTGCCCGCGGTGCCGAACACCTGGAACTCCCACAGGGAGTAGCCGTATCCGGTGGCGCGGACCGTGCCGTACACCCGGACGTAGCGCCCGGTGCCGGTCACGGTGAGCGTCTGGTTGCCGCCCGTGCCGGTGGTGGTGGAGTAGATGTCGGTCCAGTTCGTGCCGTCGGCCGAGGTCTGGATCTTGAAGGACTTGGCGTACGCCGCCTCCCAGTTGAGCGCGACCGAGCTGATGGTCGCGGACGCGCCCAGGTCGACCTGGAGCCACTGCGGGTCGCTGGCCGCGCTGGACCAGCGGGTGCCGGCGTTGCCGTCGACCGCGGCCGAGGCGGGCGTGCCCGCGTTCTCGGTCGAGGACGCGGTGGCGGTCTTGCCCTGCGAGAGCAGCGTCCCGGTGGCCGGCGGGTTGCCCCCGCCGCCCGTGCTGCCGTAGACCTGGAACTCCCAGAGCGAGTAACCGTAACCGGTCGCGCGCGCCGTACCGTACATACGGACATAACGCCCGGAAGCGTTTACGGCGACTGTCTGGACACCACCGGTCGCGGTGGTGGTGGAGTAGGCGTCGGTCCAGTTCGTGCCGTCGGCCGAGGTCTGGATCTTGAACGCCTTGGCGTACGCCGCCTCCCAGTTGAGGGTGACGGAGCTGATGGTCGCCGTGGCGCCGAGGTCGACCTGGAGCCACTGCGGGTCGGAGGCGGCGCTGGACCAGCGGGTGCCGGTGTTGCCGTCGACCGCGGCCGAGGCGGGCGTGCCCGCGTTCTCGGTCGACGACGCCGTCGCGGTCTTGCCCTGGGAGAGCAGTGTGTCCGCCGCGCGGGCGGAGTGCGAGGGTACGAAGAGGAGCAACGAGGCGATCAGGGCCGTGATGATCGCCGCGGCGGTGTTACGCCGATTCGCCGGTGCTGATGGTCTCAGCGCCGTCGAGCCGGAGGGGGGAGCGAGCATGAGCAACTCTCCTGGTTCCACACGTGGGGGGGGCAGGGGTCGGTGATCGTCCGGCCGAACTGCGGTGGCCGGACGACAGGATGCTGCTGAAACGGTGAAGTCCGGGCGGGCGCCCACCTGTTGAGGTGAGAGCGCTCTCCCGGGTGCACACCGCGATGGTTCTCCCTGTGTTTCATCCATGTCAAGAGTTGTGCACAGAGTGCGTCCTCCCGAATGGGGAAGCTCCAGAAATCCGGGCAAAGCCGTCGTAGCTGGTGACACAAGTTGAACGCACTGCGGTGACCAGCGGGTATGTCAGGACGTCTCCGCGCGGCAGGCCGCTTGACGCGCCGTCGCACCTCGCCCGCACCCCGGTCCGACCCGGAAACGCTTCCGTATACCTTCAGAGCATGAAGCCGCAGTGGACTGCGGTGGTATGTGCGGCGGATGGCGAAAAGGGCCGTTCCCGGCGCGCGCGAGGCGCACCGGGAACGGCCCTGGGGCAGAGCGTCGGATCAGACCGCGGTGGTCGACCGGCGACGGCCGCGGCGGGCGTAGTAGAGCGCCCCGCCGCCGACGAGCAGTACGCCCGCGGTGATGCCCAGCGGCAGGACCGGAGAGGTGCCGCCGGTCTCCGCGAGGGTCTGCGTGGAGGCGTCGTTGTGACCGCCGGACGAGCCGCCCGAGTGCGAACCGCCGTTGGAGCCACCGGAGTTCGCGCCGCCGGAGTTCGCGCCGCCCGAGGAAGAGCCGCCGGAGGTGCCGTGGCCGCCCCCGCCGTGGGTGTCGATGTCCTTGACCGACTTCACGGAGCCGTCGGCGTTCAGCAGCACCTGCTTGTTGTTCGGGTGCTTGAAGTCGAACGCGCCGGTCAGCGAGTTGGCGCGGCTGTCGAAGGACGCGTCACCGACCCGGCCGGTCTTCCAGTTGTCCTCGATGAACCTGGTGATCGACGCCTGCTCGGTGCGGGTGTGGTCGACCGAATTCACCTTGCTGTACGGGGAGATGACCAGCAGCGGCTGCCGGGTGCCGGGGCCGCAGCGGTCCGCGTAGCCACCGGCCGACGCGGGACCGGCCTGGCACGCCGGGCTTTCGACGGCCTTGCCGTTGGAGCCGACCGTGCTGTCCTTCGAGCCGTTCTGCGGCTTGGCGTACGCGTGGTCGTACCAGCCGTCGGAGTCGTCGTAAGCGACGACGACCGCGGTGTCCTTCCAGGAGGACGACGCCTGGACCGCGTTGATCTCCTTGACGAGGAAGTTCTGCTCGTCGGTCGGGTCGGAGTAGGCGGCGTGGCCGTCCTGGTACTCGGCGGCCTTGAGGAAGCTGACGGCGGGCAGGCTGCCCGCCTTGAGCGCGGAGTCGAAGTCGGTCAGGTCGTAGTTGTGGTTCGCCTGGCCGTTGTGCCCGATCTCGGCGGTGTTCTTCGGCGCGAGGTGGTGCGGATTCGACGTCGACGCGTAGTACTGGAACGGCGAGTGGTGCGGGCTGTAGTCGACCGAGGACGCGCCGGCGATGTTGGCGTGCGTGGAGTTGGCGCAGCTCGCGTAGTCGCCGCTCTTGCCGTCCCACGCGGTGGAGGGACGGAAGCCGCCCTGGAACCAGCCCCAGGTGACCTTCTTGGAGTTCAGCAGGTCGCCGACGTTCTTGCCGCGCATGACCGCCAGCGCGTTGGTGCCGGTGTGGCTGTTGTCCGAGCAGTCGTCGAACGCCGGGTCGGGGTCGTTGATGACCGTGCCGACGCCCTTGGCGTCGGGGGAGACCACCGTGTACGCGTCCGGCTTCGCCGTCTGCTTCGGGTGCTCGGTGCCCGAGGCCGGGTCGACCGAGATGACACCGTGCGTCTGACCGGAGATCAGATTGAGCGCGCCCGGCGTGGACGGACCGTACGTGGAACTGTACGAGTTGTCGCCCAGCGAGTAGTGCTGCGCGTAGTTCCACAGACCCGTGACGGTGTTGCCGTCGTAGTAGTCCATCACCAGACCGGGCTCGCCGAACAGGCCGCCAGAACACTTGCTGGTCTCGGTGTTCTGGACGTACGCGTCGGCCTTGCCGCCGTTGGCCGCGTACTGCTCGGGGCCGTAGTTGTGGTTCTGGTCGCAGGTCACGGCCTGGTCGGGGGAGAGCCGCTTGGGCGCGTACTGGTTCGGGTTGGTCTTGAGCAGACCGGCGTGCGCGAGGGTGTCGATGTTCTTCGGCGTGTTCCCGGCCGCCGTGAACTTCGTGCCGTCGGTGTTCGCCGCGGCCGGGTAGCTGCCGAAGTAGTGGTCGAAGGAGACGTTCTCCTGGAAGATCACCACCAGGTGCTTGATCGGCGTCTCGGTGCCGCCACCGCCGTTGTGCGACGGGGAGTCGGCGAGGGCCGGCGCCGCCGTCCCGCCCATCAGCACGAGCGCCGCAGCTCCGGCGAACGCCCCCCACCGGGCGGCCCGTACGCGCGGGCCCGCCCCTCTGCTCGTGCCAGAACCGCTTGTGGTGCTCATACTTTCTCAGCCTCCGCTAAGTGCCGCGTCGCGCGTGCCGCTGTCATTCGTGCACGGTGTCGAACGCGATCGTCATGGCGGTCCGCGACATGACAAAGGCACAGCGGTGGAGGCCGGGTGAACAGCGGGTCAGTAAAATCTTAGGAAGCCTTGACCCCACTTTTACACTCTGAGCTGCGGTTTCAGGCGAGCAGCCCGCTGCCGAGCCAGTCGGACCGGTCGCGCACCCCCGGCAGGACGAAGAAATAGCCGCCGCCGAACGGGGTGATGTAGTCCACCAGCGGCTCACCCGCGAGGCGCTTTTGCACCGTCGCGAACTGCCGCTCGATGTCCTGCTGATAACAGACGAAGATCAGCCCCATGTCGAGGTTGCCATTACTGTCCATACCCCGGTCGTAGTTGTAACCACGGCGCAGAATACGGGAGTTGTCGGTGCGCGCGGTGCGCGGATTGGCGACCCGGATATGGCTGTCCAACGGGATCACATCGCCGGTCGGATCCTGCGCGAATCGCGGTGTGTCAAATTCCCTGGTCCCGTCAAGCGGCGCGCCGGTGTCCCGGCTGCGGCCGAACATCCGCTCCTGTTCGGTGATCGAGACCCGGTCCCAGAACTCCACCAGCATCCGGATCGTCCGCACCACCTGGTACGTGCCTCCAGTCGTCCAGGCGGGCTCGCCGCCGCCCCCGGCGCCCCGCACCCAGAGCAGCTCGTTCGCGGTGGCCGGATCGCTGATGTCCGGATTGGAGGTGCCGTCCTTGAAACCCATGTGGTTGCGCGGTGTGCCGCTGGGCCGCGGCGGGCTGGTGAAACCGTCCAGCCGCCAGCGCACCTGCATCCCGCCGCGGGTGTGCCGGGCGATGTCGCGCAGCGCGTGCAGCGCCGTGTCCGGGTGCGGCGCGGAGAGCTGGAGGCTCAGGTCCCCGTGGCACCAGTCGGGTTGGAGATCGTCGTCCTCGAACGCGGGCATCGTGCTCAGCCGCAGCGGCTTGCGGTCCTTGAGCCCGAACCGCTCGTCGAAGAGCGACGCGCCCACCCCGACGGTGACGGTCAGACCGTCGCCCGGCACCTTCGGGCCCAGCGTGCCGCTGTCCGACGGCGAGTCCGTGATGCCGAGCGCCGCGGGTGTGCCGCCGCCGGTCAGGAACCTCGCCCGGTCGGTGACGATGTGCAGCAACTCGGTCAGTTCACGCCGGTCGGCGGCGGTGACGTCGAAGGACAGGAAGAGCGAGGACTGCTGCACCGGCCGCGTGACGCCCGCCTGGTGCGGGCCGTGGAAGTCGGCGTTCGCGCGTGCCGCCGGGGCCGGGGCCGGGGCCGGGCCGGCGGCGGAAGCGGTCGCGCCCGTCAGCGCGGCGGCGCCACCGGCCACCGCGCCGACGGCGCCCACACCGAGCGCCGCGCCGCGCAGAAAGCCGCGCCGCCGCAGGTCGCCCGCGCCCGCCACGGGCCCGTGCGTGTCCGTCATGCCGTCCTCCGTACATCGAAGATCGTCGCCACCGGGGCGAGTTGTTCGAGCAGATCGCCGAAGTCGGCGTTGATCCGCTGGCGCTGATCGTGTGTCAGCTTGTCGAGCGGCGTCCACGTCCCACCGTGGTGCGCGGCGTCCAGGTCGCGCTCCGCGCGCTTGAGCGACGCGTCGAGCTCGGCGGTCCGCGGGTCGCGCGGGGCGAGCAGGGCGTGCAGCCGGCCGAGCAGTTCCTTCGTACCGTCGAGATTCGCGCGGGCCGCGGCCAGATTCGTACCGCTGCCGTAGTCCGTACGGCCGGTCAGCTCGAACTGCTCGGCGTTCTCCACGATCTCGTGCGCGCGCAGTCCCAGGTCGGCCGGGTCCATCCGCTCCTGCGACCAGCCGTCGCGCAGCGTCGCCACGTCCTTGACCAGCGCGGCGGCCGGGCCGCGCAACGAGTCGGCGGAGGCGCCGTGCCACAGCCCGTACTCGATCCGGTGGAAGCCGGTGAAGTCCGCGGAGGCGACCGAGCCAGGCGTGAGCGAGGCCGTGCCGTTGATCGCGCCGTCCGCGTCGCCGAAGGTGCCGTACGCGGCGCCCATCCGCTCGTAGACCAGGTGCGCGCTCAGCCAGTCGCGGCGGGCCGCGGTCAGATCGCCGCCGTCGATGTCCGACCTGAGGGCGCCGACGCCGCGGGCGAGGTCGTCGATCCGGGCGCCGACCCACCGCTGGTACGCCAGCGTCGGCGGGATCAAATCGTGCTGGGTGACCGGCACGGCGGCCGGACCCCGGGGAGCCTTGCCCGGTACTACGACGGTCGGCCCGGTGACCGCGTCGGTGTCCTCCTGGAGGCACTTGAACGCGTACGAGCCGCTGCCCAGGTCCACCGCCATCGGCCGGGTGATGCCCGGCGCCAGGCCCTCCACCTCGCCGTAGACCTTCCCGCTGCGCGGGTCGGTCAGATAGACCTCGGTGGCGCTCGCACCGGTGTTGCGCAGGTCGAAGACCTGCGTGCCCGGCTTCGGCGTGATCCAGCCCCGGCCGCAGCCGCCCGTGGACGCGTCCACCGCCGTGTGCCGCAGACCGTCCGACGCGGCGGCGGGAGCGGCGTGCTTGTCGGTGTGACCGCCACCGCCGCCGACGGTGAGCACCGCCGCGGTGACCGCTCCGGCGACGGCGAGCCCGGCCGCGGCCACCTGCCACATCGGCACGCGGCGGAGTCGGTGCGGTGGCGGCGGAGCTATGCCGTCTGGTTCGGCGGACACACCGGACCTCCAGATGTCGGTGCAGTGGAACGGGGCGCCGTTCATGCTAAGCACCTCACGACCGCGCACCCACCTGCGCCAAGGTCAGGAATCCACAATTCCCCGGCAGTTCACCCTTGGGTCACATAAGGGCACCCTACTGGGGCCTTCGGCCGGGTCCCGGCCGGTGAAGTGCCGGTTCGCGCCCGGAGCACCGTAGCGCTTTAGCAGCACCGTCACGCGTAGCGCCTCAGCAGCTCAGCAGGCCCGCGTTGACCTTGGCGGTCAGGATGCGGTGCAGACTGTCGTCGACCGCGGCGCGCAGCGTCGCGTCCTTCGGGAGCCGGTCGATGACGGCGGCGGTCATCGGCGCGATGTCGCTCGGCCGGACCGTCAGCAGCATGTTGCCGCCCGCGGCGAAGAAGTCCAGCGCGCGCTGCGCGGGGGTACGGTCGCTGACGGCGACGGCCGCGCCGATGTCGTCGGAGATGACCGCGCCCTTGAAGCCGAGCTGGGTGCGCAGCAGGTCGTGCAGGACGATGCGCGAGAAGACCGCCTGGTTGTCGGGGTCGATCTTCGTATAGGTCGCCGACGAGACCATGATGAACGGCGTGCCCGCCTGGATGGCGCTGCGGAACGGCTGGAGGTAGGAGTCGTTACGGGTGGTCACCGTGTCCGTGACGCCCGCCGTCAGGTCGGTGTTGCCGCGGACCCGGCCGAGGCCGGGAAAGTGCTTGGCCGTGGGAACGACCCCGGACTGCCGCATGCCGAGCAGAAACGCGTCGCTGTGCGTGGCGACGGTCGCGGGATCGTTTCCGTACTCCCGGTGCAGCTCGCCGATCGGCGCGTTGACGCCCACCAGATCCGCCGGGACCGTGTCCGCGACCGGGGCCAGGTTCATGTTCACCCCGGCCGCCTTGAGCTGGCCCGCCCACGTCGCCGCCTCCTGCCGGAGCCGCGACGCGGACCACTGACCCTGCGTGACCGCGTTCGGCATGCTGGAGAAGCCGGGGCCGTTGAGCACCTGGACCTCGCCGCCCTCCTGGTCGGTGGAGACCAGCAACCGCAGATTCGAGCCCTTGACGGAGGTGGCGAGCGTCCGCACCCGGTCGGTGACCCCCTTGACCGCCTGTGTGCCCGCCGAGGTGTGGCCCATCAGAATGACCGCGCCCACCTTGCCCTGCGTGATCGCCGACGCCTCGGAGCCGGTCATCCCGGTGGACGTCACGGCCGACATGAAGAGCTGCCCGACGCGCTGGGCGGTCGACATCGCTCCCGCCGTCCGGTCCACGCAGCTCGCCTGCGCCTTGGTCGTGCTCGCCGCGGGCGGCGGTACGGGAGTGGCGTGCGTCGTGCTGGGCGACGGTGACGCCGACGGACGGGCCGACGTGGCCGTGGTCGTCGGCGCCGCGCTGGGCGACGCCGACGTCGTACCGGGCGCCACGGACGTGGCCGACGTGTCACCGCTCCCGCCCCCGTTGGAACAGGCCGCGACAGTGACCATCAGCCCCACCGCGAGCCCCACCCCACGCCGTCGCGAGCGGGACGTTCGGCTGGCGGCACCAGGAGCAGTCGGCAGACGCACGGGAAGACCTCACACCTTTTCGATCACACGGAAACGGAACGTATGCACTCATCCCCTTCCCCCTGAGGTACCAGTTGTCTCATGTGACGTGGAGAAACCCCCGCGATGGGTGTGACACGCCGCGGCAAGGCCCTTACCCGGGGAAGGCGTCGGAGCGGCCGTCAGCCGTCGGCCGGGTCCGGGGCGGTGGGAGGCGTCGAGCCGGACGTTCCGGTGCCGGATTCGACCTCGGCCAGGCGGCGGAGGAGGAAACGGCGTTCCGGCGGGGTGGGGGAGAGGGCGATGGCCTCCCGGTAGGCGTCGGCGGCGGCGTCGGAGCGGCCGAGACGGCGCAGCAGGTCGGCGCGGGTGGCGGGGAGCAGGTGGTAGCCGTCGAGTCGGCCGCTCGCGGTGAGGGCGTCGACCAGGGCGAGGCCCGCGGCGGGCCCGCGGGCCATGGCGACGGCGACCGCGCGGTTGAGCTCGACCACGGGGCCCGGCGTCATGCGCGCCAGTTCGCCGTAGAGGAGCGCGATCTGCGGCCAGTCGGTGGCGGCGGCCTCGGCGGCGCTCGCGTGACAGGCGGCGATGGCCGCCTGGACCTGGTACGGCCCCGGGCGGCGGGCGAGCAGGGCGTCCTCCACGACGGCGAGCCCCTCGGCGATCTCGTCCCGGTCCCAGGCCGTACGGTCCTGCTCGTCGAGCGGCACCAGGTCACCGGCCGCGTCGGTACGGGCGGCGGCGCGCGCGTCGTGCAGCAGCATCAGCGCGAGCAGGCCGCGCGCCTCCGGCTCGTACGGCAGCAGCGCGGCCAGCAGCCGGGCCAGCCGGATCGCCTCGGCCGTGACGCGCCGCTGGTCAGCGCTGTCCGCCGGGTCGGCGCCGGGCGCGTAACCGGCGTTGAACAGCAGGTACAGCACGGCGAGTACGGCGGAGGTCCGCTCCGGGAGCAGGTCGCGCGGCGGCACGCGGAAGGGGATGCCCGCGTGCCGGATCTTGCCCTTGGCGCGGGTGAGCCGCTGTCCCATCGTGCCCTCGGGCACCAGGAAGGCCCGCGCGATCTCCGCCGTGCTCAGCCCGGTCAGGGTGCGCAGGGTCAGCGCGACGCGGGACGGCAGCGGCAGCGCGGGGTGGCAGCAGGTGAAGATCAGCCGCAGCCGGTCGTCCGGTACGGGATCGTCGTCGTTCCCGGACGGCGGGAGGGCGTCGTCCACCGGGGTCAGCACGGCCGCCTCCCGCAGCTTGCGTTTCTCGTTCGCCGCCCTGCGCAGCCGGTCCAGGGCGCGGTTGCGGGCGGCGGTGGTCAGCCAGGCACCGGGCCTGCGCGGCACGCCGTCGACCGGCCAGCGCTCCAGCGCCCGCGCGAAGGCGTCCTGCGCGCACTCCTCCGCGAGGTCCCAGTCGCCGGTCATGCCGATCACCGCGGCCACGACCCGGCCCCACTCCTCGGACCAGGCCGCGGCGACGGCTTCCTTGACGGGGTCGGGGCGGCGCGGCCCCGACGGGGGACGCGCCTGTCCGCGGCCGGAGTCCCCGTGTGCCCCGGTCACCGCCCAGGACTCCGCGTCCCGACCCGTCATCGCCTCACTCCGCCCCGCCACCTCGTCAGCCCGCGGCTCGCGTCACTCCGTCCAGAACGGCCGCACCTCGACCATCCCGTACCGCGCCACCGGATGCTTCGCGGCGATCGCGATCGCCGCGTCCAGATCGGCGCAGTCGATGATGTCGAAGCCGCAGATCTGCTCCTTCGTCTCGGCGAAGGGCCCGTCCGTGATCAGCGGCGCGCCGTCCTTGAACCGTACGGTGGTCGCGTCCTGCGCCGGACGGATGCGGCTGCCCAGCAGCCGGGTGCCGTTGCGGGTCGTCTCGGCGACCCACGGCATCGCGTCCATCTCCTCCTCGGGCGCGTCGGCCAGCGATCCGTCGTCGCAGATGAGCAGCAGATACTTCATGGTCCTTCTCCTTCTCCGGTCACTCCGGAGGTCGCGATGCCTCCGGCGGCCACGGGCCTCTTCTTCCTCCCGTGCGTCCACCCCTACGACGATCGGGAACCGCCGGAAACTACACCGGGCGGAAAGAACTTCGGCACGAGCCGCGTCCGCGTCACGCCGCCGCCGTCCAGCCGAGCGCCGAGCGCCGGTGCGGGAACAGCGCCACCGCCACCGCGACCAGCGCCGCACCGGCGATGAGCAGCGGCAGCGCCCGGTGCCCGTGCCCGATCAGCGCGGCACCGGCCAAGGCCCCGAGGAACATCGCCGCCGCCGAGAGCAGCCTGCGCCCCGCCTTGCTCGTCTCGCCGCCCGCCAGGCGGCTGTCCGAGGCCACGCCGGTGATGGTCAGGGTCAGCACCGTGGTCGTCAGGTCGGGCACGGCCAGCCGCCGTACCACCGCGTTCTGCCCGCCCATCGCGAAGCCCAGCAGCACGACCAGGCACCAGCGGCTCCACCCGGCGGCCGGCAGGTCGACCAGCTCGCCGACCACGTAACAGACCAGGACGAGCAGCGCCTGCCCGGCCGTCACCGCGAGCAGCAGCCGCGCCCGGTGCCGCACGACACGGTTGGCCAGCCGCCCCGCGGCCAGCGCGCCCACGGCGAAGGAGAGCAGCGACAGGACGGAGGCGGTCAGCGAGAAGCCGCTGGAACCGGCGAGCGAGAAGGCCATGAAGACGACGTTGCCCGTCATGTTCGCGACGAAGACCCGGCCCAGCGCCAGATAGCTGAAGGCGTCGACCAGCCCGGTCACGACAGTGAGCCCGAGCAGCAGCGGCGGCAGCGGCCCGTGCCGCCCGCCGAAGTCGGGTACGAGCGTGTCGCGGGCCTCGCGGAGCGTGGAGTTCACGGCGGCCGTCCTCCGATCATGCGTTCCCTGGGCGACCCATGGTCCCGCCCCGCAGCCCGTCAGACCCCCCGCCGCGCGGGACCTTCCGGCGTAAGCGGGCCGTTGCCCGTACGAACGCCGTGCATCCGCGCCCGTATGAAGTCGGTCCGCGCCGGTCCGAAAGCCGGGCCGCGCCGGTCTGAAGATCGGTCCGCGCCCGTACCGAAAAGCGGACCGCCCACAGCCGTGCCGGCGCCCGCTCCCGCGCCCGAACGGGCACGTCAGCCGTGCCGCGCGTGGCATACGGGGGACGCGCGGGCTGTCGGCGCCGTACGGGCCCGCGCCGGTGTGAGACTGGCCCGCGACGTGGCGATCCTGGAGCGCGCGAGCAGCGGCGCGGCATGACGGCACGTCAAGGGGGCAGCCGCGCAAGGGTCGGGCCGTCGGCCCGGCTCGGACCGGGCTGTCGGACCGGCTCACGTCGAGCCGTCGGTACGGCTCATGAAGGAGGGACCCATGGCGTCAGCGCCGGAAGCCGCGTCCGGCGGCACGATCACCACCGACGTCCCCGCGCGCCTCGACCGGCTGCCGTGGTCGCGCTGGCACTGGATGATCGTGATCGGCCTGGGCACCGTGTGGATCCTCGACGGCCTCGAGGTGACCACCGTCGGCAACATCGCCGGGCGGATCTCCGAACAGGGCAGCGGGCTGTCGATCACATCCGCCCAGATCACGGGCATCGCCGCCGCGCTCTACGTGGCGGGTTCCTGCGCGGGCGCGCTGTTCTTCGGCTGGCTGACCGACCGCTTCGGCCGCAAGAAGCTCTTCATGGTCACCCTCGCGGTCTACCTCACCGCGACCGCGATGACCGCGCTGTCCTTCCAGCCCTGGTGGTTCTTCACCTTCCGCTTCCTGACCGGCTTCGGCATCGGCGGCGAGTACGCGGCGATCAACTCGGCCATCGACGAACTGATCCCGTCCCGATTTCGCGGCCGGGTCGACCTGATCATCAACGGCAGTTACTGGCTCGGCGCCATCGGCGGCTCGCTGCTGTCGATCGTCGCGCTGAACACCGACATCTTCCCCAAGGACGTCGGCTGGCGGCTCACCTTCGCCCTCGGCGTCGTCCTCGGTCTGGTGATCCTGGTGGTACGGCGGCACGTGCCGGAGAGCCCGCGCTGGCAGTTCATCCACGGTTACGGCGACGAGGCGGACCAACTGGTCGGCACGGTCGAGCGGGAGATCGAGGAGGAGAAGGGCGAGCGGCTGCCGCGCGCCAAGAACTCGATCACCATCCACCAGCGCAAGAGCATCGGGTTCGGGCTGATCGCCAAGACCGTCTTCCACAAGTACCCCAAGCGCGCTGTGCTCGGCCTGTCGCTCTTCATCGGCCAGGCGTTCCTCTACAACGCCATCACCTTCGGGTTCGGCTCCATCCTCACCACCTTCTTCGGCGTCTCGACCGGCAAGACCGGCTACTACTTCGCGGTCATCGCGGCGGGCAACTTCCTCGGCCCGCTGCTGCTCGGCAAGCTCTTCGACACCGTCGGCCGCCGGATCATGATCTCCTCGACGTATCTGATCTCCGGCATCCTGCTGTTCGGCACGGCGTGGCTCTTCCACCGCGGCTCGCTGGACGCCACGACGATGACCGCGTGCTGGTGCGTCGTGCTGTTCTTCGCCTCCGCCGGTGCCAGCAGCGCGTATCTGACCGTCTCGGAGATCTTCCCGATGGAGACCCGCGCGATGGCCATCGCCTTCTTCTACGCGATCGGTACGGCCGCCGGCGGCATCAGCGGTCCGCTGGTCTTCGCCGACCTCACCAAGTCCGGTGTCGTGGACGACACTGTGCTGGCCTTCGTGATCGGCGCGTCCCTGATGTGCGCGGCGGGCCTGGTCGCGGCGGTGCTCGCGGTCAAGGCCGAGGGCCGCTCGCTCGAGGACATCGCCACCCCGCTGTCGTCCGCCGAACCGGCGTCCGCCTCCGCCTAGCGGCGGGCCCCGCGGGGCGAATCGAGTGGACGCGGCCGGATTCCGGTCGCGTCCACTGTCTTGTCCGGGGCCCGGAGCCGGTGCTACGTTCACCGCCAATCGAACGAATCGAATCAGTTCGACAGTCGAGGGACTCGGAGTCGGTCATGACGGTGACGATCGCGGATGTGGCGCGGCACGCGGGCGTTTCGCGCAGCACGGTGTCGTACGTCCTGAGCGGCAACCGGACCATCTCGCCCGAGACCATCAGGCGCGTCGAACTGAGCATCGAGACGCTGGGGTTCAGGCCGCACGCCGGGGCGCGGTCCATCCGCACCCGCCGCACCGGTGTGATCGCGATGGCCCTGCCGATGGTCTACGGCCCGCACAACCAGGTGCAGATGCCGTACGTCTGGGCCGCACTCACCGCGGCCCAGGACAGCGGGCTCAAGGTGCTGATGCTGACCGACGACGACGGTGAGGCGGCCATCAGGGACGCGGTCGCCAGCGCGCTCGTCGACGGCGTGATGCTGATGGAGGTGCAGCGGCAGGACCCCAGGATTCCGCTGCTCACCGAGTTGAAGTGCCCCGCGGTGCTGGTCGGCACGCCGGACGACCCGCACGGACTGCCGCGCGTCGACTTCGACTTCGCGCTGGCCGCGCGGGCCTGCGCGGAGCATCTGCACGAGTCGGGCCACACCCGGGTCGGCTACCTCGGGCAGGCGCCCGAGGCGTTCGGCCGTGACGTGGCCTACGCGGTGCACGCCCGCGAGTCGGTGCTGGCCGCGCTGGAGAACGGGGGCAGGACCGCGGTCTGGGCCGCGTGCGAGCCCGCTCCCGGCGGGGTGGTCCGCGCGCTGGACGACCTGCTGACCCGCGAGCCCGAACTGACCGCGCTGATCGTCTACAACGAGCGCGTGCTGCCGCTGGTGATGGACCGGCTCGCCGGTATGGGGTGCGCGGTCCCGCGCGACATCTCCGTCATCGCGATCTGTCCCGACGACGAGGCCGAGCGGTGCACCCCGCCGCTGACCTCGGTGTCGCTGCCCGCCGAGGAACTGGCCAGGGCGGCCGTACGCAGCCTGGCCCGGCGGATCAAGGGCGAGGAGCTGCCCGCGAGCACGCTGCTCGCCCCGACGCTGAAGGTGCGCGGCAGTACGGGTCCAGCCCGCTGAGGCGCGTCCACCGGCGCTTACCGCCTCCGCTCTGACCGGGCGTCACCGCTCTGACCCGGTGTCACCGCACCGACCCGGTGTCACACCGCACCATCCTCTGCGTTTCCTTGCCCACACTCCCTCACGCACGGCGCGGACCGGTGGGCGGTCCCGTGCCCGCGGCGCCACTGTCGAATCAATTCGAAAGGCACGTCGATGAGCCGCTCCCTCCCCTTCCCCCGCCTCTCCCGCACCGCCGCCCGACCCGGCACGCTGGCGGCGCTGGCCGCCGCCGGGGTGCTCGCGCTGGCCGCCTGCGGCACCGGCTCCGGCAGTTCGGGCTCCGGCTCCGACACGCTGACGGAGATCGACTACTACGACGCGGCACCGCAGAACACCCAACTGCCGCGGATACTCGACGAGTGCGCCGCCAAGTCCGGCGTGCACATCAAGCACCAGCAGGTGCCGCGCGCCCAGTTCATGCCGAAACTGCTCCAGCAGGCATCGGCCCGCACCCTCCCCGACCTGGCGCTGATCGACAACCCCGACCTCCAGCAACTGGCCGCCACCGGGGGCCTGGTGTCGCTGTCGAAGGCCGGACTGACCACCGAGGGCCTGTACCCGTCGATCGTCGCCGCGGGGCAGTACGACGGCCAGACGTACGGGATCGCGCCGGGCGTCAACGGCCTGGCGCTCTACTACAACAAGGACCTGTTCACCCGGGCGGGGCTCACGCCGCCGAAGACCTGGGACGAACTGACCGCCGCGGCGGAGAAGTTGACCAAGGGCTCCCGCTACGGCGTCGCGTTCAGCGCGGTCGGCACCGAGGAGGGCAGCTTCCAGTTCGAGCCCTTCTTCTGGACCGCGGGCGCCAGCCTGAAGGCGCTGGACTCGCCGCAGGCCGTCAAGGCGCTCACGCTGTGGAAGGACCTGGTCGGTACGGGCTCGGCCTCCAAATCGGTGGTCACCTGGACGCAGGCGGACGTCAACGACCAGTTCCTCGCCGGGAACGCGGCGATGATGGTGAACGGCCCCTGGCAGCTCCCCACGCTCAACGCGGCCAAGGACCTGCGCTTCGGCGTGGTGCCCATACCGGTGCCCGATCCCTCCGCGAAGCCGGTCGTACCGCTGGGCGGCGAGGTCTGGACGGTCGGGCACAGCAACGCGGCGCGCGAGGCCAAGGCCGTCTCCGTGGTGAAGTGCCTGCTCGGCCAGGAGGAGAGCCTGAAGTGGTCCAAGGACGCGGGCTACATCCCCAGCAACCAGCAGGCCGCCGCGCAACTGGCGACCAGTCAGCCGCAGTTGGCGGCCTTCGTGGCGGAGGTCGGCACCGCGCGGGCCAGGACCACCGAACTGGGCACCGACTACCCCAAGGTCAGCCAGGCGCTCGCCGACGCGATCCAGGCCGCGCTCGCGGGCGGCACCAGCCCGCAGTCCGCGCTCGCCCAGGCGCAGCGCTCCGCCCGGAACTAGGCGGGGCCGACCGATGTCCACCACTGTCCGCAGCGCCCCGGTGGCACGGGCGAAGCCCGTCGCCGCCCGGCAGGACGGCCACGGCCGCCGCCCCCGGCGCCGCACCGGCCGCTGGGCGGCCTTCGCCTTCATCGCCCCCGCCTGGCTCTACGTCCTCGGCTTCTATCTGTACCCGCTGGCCGGCAACGTCCGGATGGGCTTCCAGAACTACACCGTCTCCTCCTTCTACACCGGCGTCGCGCCGTACGTCGGCTGGGACAACTACACGGCCGTCCTCCACGACAGCCACTTCTCCCGCACCGTCGTCAACACCGTGCTGTTCACGGCCGGTTCGCTGGCCTTCCAGTTCGCCATCGGTCTGGCCCTCGCGGTCTTCTTCAACCGGTCCTTCCCGCTGGGCGGCCCGCTGCGCTCACTGCTGCTGATCCCCTGGCTGCTCCCGCTGGTGGTCTCGGGCACCGCCTGGCGCTGGATCCTCGACACCGACTCGGGCGTGCTCAACCACGCGCTGCTGAGCCTGGGTCTGACGGGCCATCCGATCCCGTGGCTCGCCAGCACCCACGACTCGCTGATCGCCGTGACGCTGGTCAACATCTGGGTCGGCATCCCCTTCAACATGGTGATCCTCTACGGCGGACTCCAGAGCATTCCGGGGGAGCTGTACGAGGCCGCGTCGCTGGACGGCGCGAACGCCTGGCGCCGCTTCCGGCACATCACGCTCCCGCTGCTGCGGCCGGTCACCGCCGTGGTGCTGACGCTGGGGCTGATCTACACCATCAAGGTCTTCGACGTGATCATGATCCTCACCCAGGGCGGCCCCGCCGGGTCCTCGCAGACGCTGACCACCTACGCGTACAACCTCTCCTTCCAGCAACTGCTGTTCGGGCGGGGCGCGGCGGTGGGCAACCTGCTCATCGTGGTCGCGGTGGTCTTCGCCGCGGTCTATCTGCGCAGCACCCGTGAGCAGCGGCGGGCGGGACGGTGAGCGCCCCCGCCACCGGCGCGCGCCGGTTCACCCGCCCGCTGAACACCGTGATCGCGCTGCTGATCCTCGCGGTGATGCTCTTCCCGCTGTACTGGATGCTCAACGCGTCGCTGCTGCCCTCGACCGATCTGGTGAAGAGCTCCCCGACCTGGTTCCCGCTGCACGGCACGCTCCAGGGCTACCGCAGGGCGCTGTCCAGCCAGGGCGGCCACCTCCTGGTCAGCCTCGGGGTGTCGGCCGGGACCGTGCTGGTGGTGCTGCTGATCGCGGTGCCCGCCGCGTACGGTATGGCCCAACTGCGGGCGCCCGGCGGCCGGATGCTCACCTTCGCCTTCCTGGTGGCGCAGATGATCCCCGGCGTGGTGATGGCCAACTCGTTCTACACGATGGCCAACAAGCTCCAGTTGCTGAATTCGCCGCTGGCGCTGATCCTGGCCGACTCCACACTGTGCGTGCCCTTCGCGGCACTCATCCTGAGCACCGCCATGCGCGGTGTGCCCGCGGAACTGAGCGAGGCGGCGGAACTCGACGGCGCGTCACGGCTGCGCACCCTGCTGTCGGTGATCCTGCCGGTCAGCAGGAACGCCGTGGTCACCGCGAGCCTGTTCTCCTTCCTCTTCGCGTGGGCCGACTTCCTGTTCGCCGTCACCCTCACCACCCAGGACGACCGGGCGCCCGTCACCGTCGGCATCTACCGCTTCATCGGCGCCCATCTCAGCGACTGGAACAGCGTGATGGCCACCGGGATCATCGCCTCGCTCCCGGCCGCGGTGCTGCTCGTCATCGCCCAGCGCTACGTGGCGGCGGGCGTGACCAGCGGCGCCGTCAAGGACTGACCCCCAACAGCCCTGCCCCGCCCGGCCCCGCGACCACGACCGGACCCTGCGACCCCGCCCGGCCCCGCGACCCCGACCACCGAGGAGAGACCTTGCCGTCCGCGTTCACCCGCTCCCCGAACCGCCTGCGGTGGCGTCACGGCCACCACGTGCTGGAGATCCAGCCGTGGGGACCCGACAGCGTCCGCGTGCGGGCCGGTGTCCACCGCGTCACCGACGGCCTGCCCGGCGCGCTGGAGACCGCGCCCGCACCCTCCGCGTGCGAGATCGACGTCCACGACACGCACGCCACCTTGACCAACGGCCTGCTGCGGATCACCGTCGCCGCCTCCGACGGACTGCTCACGGCCGTACGCGCCGACACCGGCGCGGAGTTGCTGCGCGAGGAGCCGCCGCACTTCTGGTGGCCGGGAGCACGGCACTTCGAGTCGGCGGGCGGCGGCAAGTACCGGATCGAGCAGCGCTTCGCAGCGTACGACGACGAACGGATCCACGGCCTCGGCCAGCACGGCCACGGCCGCTTCGACCAGAAGGGCACGGTCCTCGAACTCCAGCAGCGCAACGGCGAGGTGACCGTCCCCTTCGCCGTGTCCAGCCGAGGCTACGGCTTCCTGTGGAACAGCCCGGCGGTCGGCCGGGTGGAATTCGCCGCCAACGGCACCCGCTGGGTCGCCGACCGCGCCCAGCAGCTCGACTACTGGCTCACCGCGGGCCGCACCCCCGCCGACGTCCTCGGCCACTACGCCGCCGCCACCGGACACGCCCCCGCCTTCCCGCGCTGGGCCTCCGGACTGTGGCAGAGCAAGCTCCGCTACCGCGACCAGGACGAACTCCTCGCCGTCGCCCGCGAATACGCCCGCCGCGGCCTGCCCCTGTCGGTGATCGTCGTCGACTACCTGCACTGGCGCAATCTCGGCGACTGGGACTTCGACCGCCGCGACTGGCCCGACCCGCGCGCCATGGTCGAGGAACTGCGCGCGCTCGGCGTCGAGTTGGCCGTCTCCGTCTGGCCGTCGGTCAGCCCGCTGTCCACCGGCTACGCGGCGCTGCGGGACGCGGGCCAGCTCGTCGCCACGTACAACGGCGTGACCTCGCACGGCGACTGGCCGGACACCGAGGACGCGGCCGAGGGCATCGGCGTCGCCTTCTACGACGCCACCGACCCCGCCGCCCGCGCCGCCCTGTGGGACCGGCTCCAGGAGCACTACTACAAGCTCGGCGTCCGCGCCTTCTGGCTGGACGCCTGCGAACCGGAGATGCGCCCCGGACACCCGCACAATCTCAGCTACGCGGCGGGCCCCGGCAGCGAGGTCGCCAACCTCTACCCGCGCGAACACGCCCGCGGTGTCTACGAACACCTCGCCGAGCAGGGCGAGACGGAGATCCTGTCGCTGGTCAGATCCGCGTGGGCGGGCTCGCAGCGGTACGGCGTCGCGCTCTGGTCCGGCGACATCCCCGCGACCTTCGACGCGCTCGCCGACTCCATCAGGGCCGGGCTCAACGTCGCCATGAGCGGCATCCCGTGGTGGACCACCGACATCGGCGGCTTCCACGGCGGCGACCCGGACGACGAGGACTACCGCGAGCTGATGGTCCGCTGGTTCCAATTCGCCGTGTTCTGCCCGCTGCTGCGGCTGCACGGCCACCGCGAGCCGCGCGTCTTCCACGGCCCGATCGGCACCGGCGGCGGGCCCAACGAGATCTGGTCCTACGGCGCGGTCGCCGAGCGCGCGATGACCGGCGCGCTGGCCCTGCGCGAGCGGCTGCGCCCCTACCTGCACGCCCACTTGGACGCGGGCCGCGAGGACGGGCTGCCGCTGCTCCGCCCGCTGCTGCTCGCATTCCCCGACGACGCCACCGCCTGGTCGGTGGACGACCAATTCCTGTGCGGACACGACCTGTTGGTGGCCCCGGTCACACGCCCCGGCGCCCGTGAGCGCCGCGTCTACCTCCCCGCGGGCGCCGACTGGACCCACCTCGAAGGCGCCGGGGCCCCGGACCACCCCACAACGCCGACACCGACGCGGTACGCGGGCGGCCGGTGGGTCACCGTCCCCGCCCCGCTCGACGCCGTACCGCTGTTCGTGCGCGACCGCGCCGAACCGCTCGGCCCACCTGCTGACGTACCCCCCACCCCACCTGTCAAGGAGGACAGATGAACCCGTCCACGGCACGACCCCGGTGGCGCGCCACCGCACTGGCGGCGGCGGCGCTGGGCGCCGCCGTCCTGGCCTGCGCCACCCTCGGCCCGTCCCCGGCCGCCGCGGCCGACACCACCGTCTCCGTCGACCTCGGCAACCAGGGCGCGGTGCCCAACCAGGCCGGCTCCGGCTTCCTCTACGGCCTCAGCCAGGACGGCTCGGGGCCCGCCGACAGCCTGCTCCAACCCCTCAAGCCCACCCTCTTCCGCGGCGGCGGCGCCCGGATCGCGGGCGGCGGCTGGCTGGGCGACGGCTACACCGCGGGCTCCGGCTACCGGATACGCGTCGACTCCGCGCTGTCCCAGGCCCGCCGCGTCACCGCCGCGCCCTACCGCGCCACCTACCACCTGCTGGTCTCCGACGTCTGGGGCGCCGACACCACCCAGCCGTCGAACACCGTCTACCCCTGCGACAACGGCGACTGCTCCAACTGGGCGGCCTTCATCGACCGGCTCGTCGCCGACGTCCAGGCGTCCGGGGTGCCCGTCAGCTACGACATCTGGAACGAGCCGGACGGCACCGGCTTCTGGCAGCGCGGTGTCAACAGCGCGCAGTACTACCAGATGTGGGACACGGCGGTGCGCGAGATCCGCCGCCTGGCGCCCTCCGCGCAGATCGTCGGCCCCTCCTACAGCGGCTACAACCACGGCTGGCTCGACGACTTCCTCGGCCGTACCAAGACCGACAACACCCTGCCGACCGTCGTCAACTGGCATTTCGGCAACGACCCCGCGGCCGACGCCGCCGACGCCCGCGCCCTGCTGTCCGCGCACGGCATCGCCCCGCTCCCGCTGACCATCAACGAGTACCTGTTCTCGCAGCAGCAGAACGCCGCCTACACCGCCTGGTTCCTCGACCGGCTCTCCGCCTCGGGCGTCGCGTCCGCCGCGCACGCGATCTGGACCGACTGCTGCGGGGCCGGGACGCTCGACTCCCTGCTCGTCGGCGGCCAGCCGACCGGCCAGTGGTGGGTCTACCAGGCGTACGCGCGGATCGGCGGCCACCTGCTGGGCACCACGGGCAGCGGCGGTATCGCCGTCGCCGCGGGCGCGGACACCACCGCCCACCAGGTCCTCGCGCTGATCGGCAACAACTCGGGCCAGGGCGGCACCACCACGGTCACCTTCCAGAATCTGTCCGCCGCCTCCTGGCTGCGCGGCGGCAACGGCAAGGTGCACGCCAAGATCCAACGCATCCCCGACCAGTCCCCGCTCGGCGCGCCCGCCACCGTCCTGGACTCCGACCTCACCCCAGACGGCAACACCCTGCGCGTCCCCGTCACCCTCACCAGCGGCACCGACGCCTACACGGTCACCCTGACCGCGGGCAACGGCTCCACCGGACCCGTCGACCCGGTGACGACCGTCGTGGACGGCACCGCCACCAACTCCGGCGACGCCAACTACTTCCAGTACGGCGCCAACTGGGGCGTCGCCAACGGCATCACCGACATGTACCAGCAGACCGCCAACTGGACGTTCACCGCGGGCGCCTCGGCGACCTTCCACTTCCACGGGAGCACCGTCGCCCTGCACGCCGTCCGCGACACCGACCAGGGCATCATGTCGCTCTCGGTCGACGGCGGTTCACCCGTCAGCGTCGACAACTACGCGGCCGCCCGCAACGCCTCGGGCACCGTGTGGACCAGCCCCGCGCTCCCGTCCGGCAGCCACACCCTGACCATCACCAACACCGGCGCGCGCAACGCGCACAGCACCGGGAACAACATCGCCGTCGACCGCGCGGACGTCTCGTAGTCCCGGACGCCCCCGCGGCGCACACCGGCCCGTCCGCGACCCCCGGCCTTCCGGCCACGGGGCCGCGGACGGGCACCGATCACACGGCCTCGCCGCCCACCGGCTGCCGAAGGACCAGTCGCAACGCGTAAGCGGGCTCCGTCTCCTGGCGCGCCCAGCCGACCGAGGCGACCGTGTAGGAGGGCCCCTCGCGCAGCCAGTCCGTGGCGGCCTGGAAGAGCTCCGCGGCGTCGCCACCGGCGAGGATCAGCACCCCGTCGTCCTCCACCGTCACCCACATGTCGACATGGCTGTTCACGAACGCGCCCGCCCGGTCGCGCAGTTCGTCCGACACCGACTGGCTGTCACTGGCAATGGTCATGGACCGCACCCCTTCGTCATCCGTCATCCGGATCCCTCATCCCGCAATCGTCAACTACCCCTCGCATTCCCCGTTCACTGTCCGTCACACACTTCACGTGTCGCGCAATCGACGGGGGAGCGGTACGGGCGGGCGTGAACGGCTGAGGGGCCTCCCGGTCCGGGAGGCCCCTCAGCCGTTCGTCGTGCTCGCTGCCTGCTTCCGGCTGCCTACTTCTGCGTCATCAGGCCCGCGCGCAGGCCGGCGATGGTGCGGCTCAGCAGCCGCGACACGTGCATCTGCGAGTAGCCCAGCTCCTCGCCGATCTGCGCCTGCGTCATCTCCTCGCCGAAGCGCATCTGGAGGATCTGCCGGTCGCGCTCGGGGAGCTTGGCGATCAGCGGGGCCAGGCTCTGGAAGTTCTCGATGAGGTCCATCGCGTAGTCGCACTCGCCGAAGGTGTCGGCCAGCGTGCGGCCCTCGCCGTCACCGCCGCTCTCACCGTCGTTGTACGGCGTGTCCAGCGAGCCCGCGGTGTAGCCGTTGGCGGCGACCAGGCCCTCGATGACCTCTTCCTCGGTCAGGTCGAGGTGCGCGGCCAGCTCGGCCACCGTCGGGTCGCGGTCCAGCACCAGCGCGAGCGCTTCCTTGGCCTTGCTCAGCTCGACGCGCAGCTCCTGGAGGCGGCGCGGCACGTGGACGGCCCAGGAGGTGTCGCGGAAGAACCGCTTCATCTCGCCGACGATGTACGGGATGGCGAAGGTGGTGAACTCGTTCTCCCGCGACAGGTCGAACCGGTCGATGGCCTTGATCAGGCCGATCGTGCCGACCTGGACGATCTCCTCCATGTCGGTGGCCGGCCGGTTGCGGTAGCGCCCGGCGGCGAAGTGCACCAACGAGAGGTTCATCTCGATCAGCGTGTTGCGGGCGTACTGGTATTCACGGGTGCCCTCCTCGACGGCCTGGAGCCGGTCGAAGAAGAGCTTCGACAGCGCCCGCGCGTCCTTGGGGGCTACCGCCGTGGCGTCGTCGATCCGCGGAAGTTCACCAATCAAGCCGCCCTCGGATCGCGGTGATGCCTCAAGCGTCGCCGTTTCGTACGCGCTGTCCGACTGCTGAACCTGTGTGGTCACGTCATCGCCTCGCCTCGGTAAGACTGTCCACAAGCCGCTTGCCCGCTGTCGAACGTCCTATGCCAACTTTTTTTCGAGCAATTTTTCCGGGCCCCGAACGGGTCCGAGCGGCGGCCTGTTTCGCGTCCTCGTCCGTGTTCTGCCGGGTCCCGTCGCGCGTCCCGTCTCCGGCCGCGCGCCGCGACTACTGCCCCGCACGGTAGCGCAATCCGTCCATGAGCAGGTCCAGCAGGCGTCCCGCCTGCGCCCTGCGCTCCGGACCGGCCGCCGACAGCGCCACCCCGCCGAGCCCGACGAGCACGTCTTCGGGGTCGGCGTCCGCCCGCAGCGTCCCGGCCTCCGCGCCCGCCCGCAGCAGGGTGCCGACCGCGCCGAGCAGCGCCTCACGGCTGTGCGCGAAGGGGTCGCCGCCGGACGCGATCACGGCGCGCAGCGCGTCGGCCATGCCGCGCTTGGTCGTCATGTAGTCGATGAAGTGGTCCATCCAGGCGCGCGCCGCCACGTCGGGGGGAGCGGCGGTGAGCAGCCGGGGCGCGGCGTCGCACAGCCGGGTCAGCTCGTTGCGGTACGCGGCCTCGACCAGCGCCTCTCGGGTCGGGAAGTTCCGGTAGAGCGTGCCGATGCCGACCCCCGCGTCCTTGGCGATGGCCTCGAGCGTCACCTCGGGCCCGTCGTGGGCGAACGCGCGCACGGCGGCGGCCAGCAGCCGGTCGCGATTGCGCTGCGCGTCGGCGCGCAGGGGGCGGGGTGAGGTGCCCGGCACGGTGTCTCTCCTCGGTGGGACGCGGATCGTCGGGGTACGGGGGCCCGGCGAATTTGCAAGCGGAGGTTCCTCCACTTACGGTGGATCTGAGCGGAGGTTCCTCCGGTTTTTATCGTACCGGCAGTGCCATGCCCTCCGCGCTACCGAGGAGACGCACGGATCATGACGTCAAACCCCCTCATCACCACCCCCTTCACCAGGGAGTCCACTGCCGCCGACGTGCTGGCGGGCATCGATCTGGCCGGCCGCCGCGCCGTCGTGACCGGTGGCGCGTCCGGTATCGGTGTCGAGACCGCCCGCGCCTTGGCCGCCGCCGGGGCCGAGGTGACGCTGGCCGTACGGGACGCGGAGGCAGGCCGGCGGACCGCCGAGGACATCACGAGGACCACGGGGAACGAGCAGGTGCGGGTCGCTCCGCTCGACCTGGCCGACCAGGCGTCCGTCGCCGCCTTCGTCGCGGACTGGCAGGGCCCGCTGCACATGCTGGTCAACAACGCCGGAATTATGGCCTCGCCCGAGATGCGCACCCCGCAGGGCTGGGAGATGCAGTTCGCCACCAACCACCTGGGCCACTTCGCCCTGGCCACCGGCCTGCGCCCGGCGCTCGCCGCGGCGGGCGGCGCCCGCGTGGTCGCGGTCAGCTCCAGCGCCCATCTGCGCTCGCCCGTGGTCTTCGACGACATCCACTTCCGCGAGCGGCCGTACGAGCCCTGGTCCGCGTACGGCCAGTCCAAGACCGCCAACGTGCTGTTCGCCGTCGAGGCCACCAAGCGCTGGGCGAGTGACGGCATCACCGCCAACGCGCTGATGCCGGGCGGGATCAGGACCAAGCTCCAGCGCTACGTGTCCGACGAGGAGCTGAACCGGCTGCGCGCCGAGCGCGGCCCCGACCTCCCCCGGTGGAAGACCCCGGAGCAGGGCGCGGCGACCTCGGTGCTGGTCGCGGCCTCTCCGCTGCTCGACGGCGTCGGCGGCCGGTACTTCGAGGACTGCGACGAGGCGGCGGAGAACCGGCCCGGCGCCCCCGACGGCGTCGCGGCCTACGCCCTCGACCCGGAGGCGGCGCGGCGGCTGTGGGAGGTGTCCGTGGCGACCCTGGCCGCCGGATAGCGCGGCGGGGGCATCTCCGGGGACAACGGTGGGGACATCTCCGGTGGCATCGGCGGGACATCTCCGGGAACGCACGGAGACTTCCGTATATACGGTGGCGCCGCGGTACGTCACGCACCGCGGCGCCCGGCCGATGGCCGCTCACCCGCGCTTCTGACCGCCTTCGCGCCCGGTGCGGTCGGGGTCGGTGGTGCACCCGCCTTTACGGCAGTTCACGTCGGAGCATGACATCGTGGATCACCTCCTCTCGTCCGGCTCGGTCCCCGGCAGGTCGCCGGGGACGCAGTCCAGCAGGAGTTTGTCGACGCGCCTGCCCTGCCACAGCGCGGCGCTGCGCAGCCGCCCGGCGTCACGGAAACCGGCCTTGAGGTAGGCGTGCACCGCGGCGGTGTGCGGAGCGAGTACCTCCAGCCACACCGCGCTCAGCGACGCGATGGTGAAAGCCCAGTCGAGGGTGAGTGCGGTGGCCTCGGCGGCGTAGCCCAGGCCGCGGTGCTCCGGGGCGATGACAAGGGTGTACTCGGCGCTGTTGACCGCCTGGTCGACGCTCAGCGCGGTGGTCCCGACCGGAATGCCACTGTCCGTGGTGATCACTTCGAAGAGTTGGTAGTGGGTGGAGGTATGGCCACTGTGGAAACGAGCCTGGAAGACTTCCCAGGACACCGGCCAGCGGGCCCCGAATCCGACGACGGTCGCCGGATCGGTCTCCCACCGGTGGTAGTCCTGCATCATCTCTTCCCTCGCCAGTGCCAGCGCCAACCGTGCCCCGCTGCGCAGCGGAACGGGTGCGGCGGAGCGGCTGTTGGTCATCACGCGCGGTCTCTCCTCCGTGTGCCCTGTCCGGCTCCGGACAGCCGTCCGTAAAGCGTCATTCCACTTTCCGCGTCACCTGGGCAGATCCGCTGTATTGGCCATCGCCCGGTGGGCCGTGTGCTTGCGCCCCCGGCACGCGGGCGGCCCGGCCGGCCCCGGCGCACGTCGGCCGGGCGGCTCGCCGGATCTGGCGGGAAAACGATGCACCTGTTCCGCGCACGCCCGCCTGCGCGTGCCCCTGCGTCGTACGCGGTGTGGGTGACCGGTGTGACGCGTGGTCCAGTGCGATCCGGACGATTTCCCGCAGAACGGCCGCACCGCCGTCCGAGGCCCGCGCGACGCACGCCCGTTCGGGGGAATGCCGGGCCAGGGGCTCGCGTTCGCGGATACGGAGAACGGGCCGGCCGCTTGGCTAAGGTGACCGGTGGGACCCGTATTGACCACATCTGTCAGGAGCGGTGAATGAGCGACGGCGACGACTTCAATGCCCGGATCACGGCCGAGTTCCGGGCCAACCACGGGAAGGTCGGCGGCCCCTTCGAGGGCGCGCCGATGGTGCTGCTGCACACCCGCGGCGCCCGTACTGGCATCGAGCGCGTCAACCCGCTGATGTACATGGCCGACGGGGACCGCTATCTGGTGTTCGCCTCGAAGGGCGGCGCCGACACCCACCCCGCCTGGTACCTCAACCTCCTCGCGCACCCCGACATCGACATCGAGATCGGCGACGAGACCATCCCCGTGCACGCCGAGGAGCTCAAGGGCGCCGAGCGCGACGAGAAGTACGCCGAGCAGGCGTCCCGCTTCCCCGGCTTCGCCGACTACCAGAAGAAGACCAGCCGGGTCATCCCGGTGATCGCGCTCAGCCGCCGCTAGGACCGCGCGCGGCGGGTGCGACCTGCCGTCGGACCGCGCGGGCGGCGGAATTACGTCAGGCTCCCGCGCGGTAGGCCGCGTCCAACCGGGGAAGGCAACAGGGGCACACGGTTGTCGACGGCAGGAGGTCTCGGTGAAGGTGGGTCTGTTGACCCGGGAATATCCGCCGGATGTATACGGCGGAGCCGGGGTCCACGTGGAGTTCCTGGCCCGTGAACTGCGCTCATTGGTGGATGTCGCCGTGCACTGCTGGGGCGAAGGGGCGGACAGCCCCGACACGGGGGTGACCCGGCACCACGCCCCGTCCACGCTCGACGGCGCCAACGACGCGCTGCGCACCTTCTCCGTCGACCTGGCCATGGCCGCCGGTCTTCAGGGCCGCGACCTCGTCCACTCGCACACCTGGTACGCCAACCTCGCGGGCCATCTGAGCAAGCTGCTCTACGGCATACCGCACGTGCTCACCGCCCACTCGCTGGAGCCGCTGCGGCCCTGGAAGGCGGAGCAGCTCGGCGGCGGCTACGCCCTGTCGAGCTGGGCCGAGCGCACGGCGATGGAGTCGGCCGACGCGGTGGTCGCGGTCTCCGACGGCATGCGCGGCGACATCCTGGGCTGCTATCCGGCGCTCGACCCCGACCGGGTGCACGTCATCCGCAACGGGATCGACACCGCCACTTACCGCCCCGACCCGCGCACCGACGTGCTCAGCCGGATCGGCATCGATCCGCAGCGCCCCTACGTGCTCTTCGTCGGCCGGATCACCCGGCAGAAGGGCGTGCCCCATCTTCTGCGGGCCGCCCGCGAACTCGACCCGTCCGCGCAGCTCGTGCTGTGCGCGGGAGCGCCGGACACCCCCGCGCTCGACCGCGAATTCCGCGCGCTCTTCGACGAGCTGAACGCGGTACGCGACGGCGTGCACTGGATCCCGGCGATGCTGCCACGCCCCGCCGTGGTCCAACTCCTCACCCACGCCGCGGTGTTCGCGTGTCCTTCGGTGTACGAGCCGCTGGGCATCGTGAATCTGGAGGCGATGGGCTGCGGCACACCTGTGGTCGCCTCCGCGGTCGGCGGCATCCCCGAGGTCGTCGAGGACGGCGTCACCGGGCTGCTCGTGCCCTACCGCGAGGAGGACCCCGCCGCGTTCGAGGCGGGACTCGCGCGGGCGCTCAACCGGGTGATCGGCGACCGCGCCGAGGCGGAGCGGATGGGGGCGGCGGGCCGGGACCGCGCGGTGCGCGAATTCGGCTGGGACACCGTGGCACGGCGTACGGCGGAGCTGTACGCGTCGGTGCTGGCGCAGGGCCGGTAGGCGGAGTGAGCCGGTGAACGCCGGAACACGGGACCGGGATCAGGCACGAGAACGGCACGAGGAGCAGATATGAGCGGCAGAGACGACAAGGGGGGGTCTCGATGCGTGGAGGACCTTCGGTACTGGGCATAGTGCTGGCCGGTGGCGCGGGAAAGCGGCTGATGCCGCTGACCGCCGACCGGGCCAAACCAGCGGTGACCTTCGGCGGCACGTACCGCCTGGTCGATTTCGTCCTGTCGAACCTGGTGAACGCGGACATCCTGCGGATCTGCGTGCTGACGCAGTACAAGTCCCACTCGCTCGACCGCCATGTGACCACCACCTGGCGGATGTCCAGCCTGCTGGGCAACTACGTGACGCCGGTACCGGCACAGCAGCGGCTCGGCCCGCGCTGGTACCTCGGCAGCGCGGACGCGATCCTTCAGTCCCTCAATCTCGTGCACGACGAACAGCCGGACTACATCGCGGTGTTCGGCGCCGACCATGTGTACCGGATGGACCCCCGGCAGATGCTGGCGCAGCACATCGAGCACGGCGCGGGCGTCACCGTCGCGGGAATCAAGGTGCCCAGAGCCGACGCGGCGGGCTTTGGCGTGATCTCGCCCGCCGCCGACGGCATACAAGTGGAACGCTTCCTGGAGAAACCCCTCGACCCGCCGGGGCTGCCCGGCGACCCCCAGCATGTCTTCGCCTCGATGGGCAACTACCTGTTCAGTACGAAGACCCTGATCGACGCCCTGCACGAGGACGCGGAGGACCCGCAGTCCGTGCACGACATGGGCGGCAGCATCCTGCCCCGGCTCACCGACCAGGGCGTCGCCCAGGTCTACGACTTCGACAACAACCACGTGCCGGGCGAGACGGCCCGCGACCACGGCTACTGGCGCGACGTCGGCACGCTGGACGCGTACTACGACGCGCACATGGACCTGATCTCCGACCAGCCCGCCTTCAGCCTGCACAACCGGCGCTGGCCCATCTACACCCATTCCGGGCAGCTCCCGCCCGCCAAGATCGCCGCGGGCGGCATCGTGGGCGAGTCGGTGGTGAGCCCCGGCTGTGAGATCCGCGGGCAGGTCACCCGCTCGGTGCTGTCGCCCGGCGTGGTCGTGGACACCGGCGCCGTCGTCCAGGGCTCGGTACTGCACGACAACGTACGGGTCGGGCGCGGCGCCATCGTCAGGGGCGCGGTGCTCGACAAGAACGTCGACGTGCCGCCGGGCGCCACCATCGGCGTCAACCCGGACCGCGACCGCGAGCTGTACACGGTCTCCGCGGCGGGGGTGATCGCGCTGGGCAAGGCCCAGTTGGTGCTCTGACACGCACCGCCCGTCCGCGGAACGGCGGCCACCCCTCGCACCGAGGGGTGGCCGCCGTTCCCGTGCGGCCGGGGGAGCGCCGCCTAGCTGCCGTACACCTCCAACTCGTAGACCCGCGCCGCCGGATCGGTGTTCTGGGTCGGCGTGATCACGCTGAGCCGCACATAACGGGCCGTGGCGCTCACCGCGTTGGTCGTGGAGTCAGCGGTGTTGCCGCGGACCTGGGCGACGGTGGTCCAGGTGCTGCCGTCGGCGGAGACGGCGAGGTCGAAGTCCTTGGTGTTCCAGCTCGGGTCCTCACCGCCCGCCCCGGCGTGCCGGACGGTCAGCGAGGACAGGGCGTGCGAGGCGCCGAGGTCGACCTGGAGGGTCTTGGTGCCCGACACCTTCGAGCACCACTTGTCGCTGTTGCCGCCGGTGTAACTGCCGTTGACCGCCTTGTCGGGCGTCTCGGTGGTGCCGCACGCGTCGGAGCCGGTCGCGGTGCGGCCGAGCGCGAGATCGGCCTGGCCGCCGCCGTACACCTCCAGTTCGTAGAGCCTGGCGGCCACGGTCGAGCCGGCCGCGTCGTTGACCGGCGAGGAGATGGCGACCTTCACATAGCGGGCCTGGCGCGCCGAGACCGGGTGGTAGGTACGGCTGGAGCGCGAGCCCGTGACGGTGGCCGCGGTGGTCCAGTTGGCGCCGTCGGTACTGGTCTGGATGGTGAACGCGGCCGTGTTCCAGCCGGTGTTCTCCCCGCCGAGCCCGGCGTGCTTGAGCACGAACGACGACACGGTCTGCACCGAGCCGAGGTCCACCTGGAGGGACGGATTGGCCACCGTGGAGCACCACTTGCTGTTGTCCTTCAGCGTGCCGTCCACGGCCTTGTCACCGGACTCCGCGGTCGCGCACGGCGCCGAGGCCGTCACCGGCTTGCCCTTGGCCAGGTCCGTGCCCAGTTCGGGCGCGGCCGGCACCGGGGTCGCTCCGTCGGTGAAGGAGGGCGGGACGTCGCCCGCGCCCGTTCCCCAACTCGCGCTCGGCGTACCGCCCATGGTGAAGTTCAGTGTCCCGCCGCCCGCCACGTCCGGGTAGCGCAGGTAATTGTGGCTGGTGGCCGTCCCGTTGACGCTGACGCCCTGCACGTAGCCGCCGCTGCCCGAGGAGTTGATGGTGATGTTGCCGCCGGGCCGCTGGAGCAGCACGGACGGGAACTGCGGGCCGTGGATCGCCAGCGTGTCCGCGCCGGGCGTCGCCGGGTACACCCCGAGCGCGGCCCACACGTACCAGGCCGAGGTCGCGCCCAGGTCGTCGTTGCCCGGCAGGCCGCCGGGACCGGTGGTGTACGACTCGGTCATCACCTTGCGCACCGCGTCCGAGGCGCCCGCGGGGTCACGCGCGTAGTTGTACGCCCACGGCACACCGTGCTCCGGCTCGTTGCCGATGTAGTAGTACGGCAGGCTCTGGCCCGCGTTGACCTGCGTGAAGTGGTGGTCGAGGCGCTGCACCGCGGTCTGCCGGCCGCCCATGTCGTTGATCAGGTCGGAGAAGTCGTACGGCACCATCCAGGTGTACTGCGACGCGTTGCCCTCGGTGAAGTTGTTCTGGCTGGCCGGATTCAGCGGCCACGCCCAGCTCCCGTCGGAGTTGCGCGGCTGCGTGTAGCCGGACTCGGTGCTGTACGTGTTGCGCCACCACTGCGCGCGCGTCATGTGCGTGGAGTAACTGGACGTGTTCCCCAGCGCCTTGGCGAACTGCGCGACCGCGAAGTCCGACGCGGAGTATTCGAGGGAGTCCGAGGGCGCGCCGGGCAGATAGTGCAGGTTGGTGTACGTGCCCTGATTGCCGCGGATCGGCGAGCCCTGCATCGTGCCGCCGTTGGACGCCTTCTCCATCAGCGACAGCGCGCTCGCGGTGTCGAAGTCCCTGGCCCCGAAGGCGTAGAGACTGCTCACGATGATCGGACCCGGATCGCCCGTCATCACGAAGTCCTCGTTGGTCTGCTGCGACCACTTCGGCAGCAGACCGCCCTGCTGCCCGTCCAGGACCATCGACTTGGCGATGTCGCTCGCCTCGGTCGGCGCGATCAGCGCGACCAGCGCCGCCCAGGACCGGTAGATGTCCCAGCCCGAGTAGTTCTGGTAGACCGGCCGGGTCGAATTGTGCACCGCACCGTCGAAGCCCCGGTAGTCGCCGTTGACGTCACTGGAGACGTTGGGGCTCTGGAAGACGTGGTAGAGCGAGGTGTAGAACTTCTTCAGGTCGGCGGTCGCGCCGCCGGTGACCTGCGCCCGGTTGAGGATCTGGTTCCACGAGGTGTCGGCGGCCGTGCGCACCGCGCCGAAGTCCCAGCCGTTGTTCTCCGCCACCACGTTGGCCTGCGCGTTCGCCACGCTCACGTAGCTCAGCCCGACCTTGAACTGCACGGCCGCGTTGCCGGTCGTGTCGAAGGTGACGTACGCGCCGGTGTTGGTGCCGCTCGCGCCGGACGAGCCGTCGGTGACCGTGCCGCCCGACCAGGTGCCGTGCCCGGTCGGGGCGCGGTCGAAGCGGATGTCGAAGTAGATCTGGAAGGTCTTCGTGGAGCCGCAGAAGCCGCCCGCGGTGACGCTGCCGGTCACTTCGGAACCGTTGACGTTCACCGTGCCGTTGCGGTTGCCCGTCGCGCTGCGGCTGGTGTTGATCAGCAGCCGGGACGACGTGGACGAGGGGTAGGTCAGCTTCCCCATGCCGGTACGGGTGGTGGCCGTCAGCTCGACATTGGTCGCGTACTTGTCCAGCCGGTTCTTGTAGTAGCCGGGAGCGGCCGACTCGTTCGCCTTGGTGTAACCGGACGCGTAACTGGTCCAGTTGGTGCCCGGTGAGGTGCTGACCGCGCCGGTGACCGGCATCAGCGGCAGGTCCTCGTTGTTCGGGCAGCCCGCGCCGTCGAAGTGCGTGAGGCTGAAGTCCTCGATCGAGGTGTCGGAGTAGCGGTAGCCGGAGGGCGAGGCCGTCGGGGTGTCGGGGCTGAACTGCACACCGCCGAACGGCACCACCGCGCCCGGATACGTGCTGCCGCCCGCGCCGCCCGGCACGGGGTTGGGGGCCGAGCTGTCGTCGGTGCCGACGAACGGGTCGGCGTACTGCGTCAGCGGCAGCGTCGCGGCGTGCGCGGGGGCCGCGGCCAGGCCGCCGACGCCGAAGGCGGCCAGTAACAGGGCGCTCGCGGCGCCGACGGTTCTGATGCGGAACGGAGTGGGGGGCACGGAGGAGACCACCTTCTCGCGGAGGCGGCGCGCCGTCGTCCTTGCGGGCCGCCTCGGGGCACGGGGGGCTGCGCGAAGTGCATGTGAACGTTACCAAGCAGAACCGAATTGTTGAGGTGTACCTGACTGGATGTCAAGGGTGCGGACCAGGCCGGGACATCGGGTGTTTCCGGCCGTACGAGGCCCGTGCGGAGCCGCCGACGAGGTCCACGCGAAAGCGGCGTGACGATGCGTCGGGTCGAACGCGCGAGGGCCTGACATTTTGTGAACGTTACCAAGCACTCCACCACGGACGATGGTTGTCCGCGCCGTGGCCTGACATCATCGACACCAGCCCGTACGGCGGTCGGCCCGAAGCACGCCGAGGAGGAGGCCCGTGAAGCGCCCGACGATGAAGGACGTGGCCCGGACCGCGGGGGTGAGCCCCATGACGGTCTCCCGCGTCGTCTCGGGCGAGCCGGGCGTCTCGCCGGACACCGCCGCCAGGGTCGAGCGGGCGGTCAGGAAGCTCGGTTACCAGCGCAACGACAACGCGCGCAATCTGCGCCAGAAGAACCTCGGCACCTCCACCATCGCGCTCGTCGTCGACGACCTCGCCAACCCCTTCTACGCGCTGATGGCCCGCTCGGTCGAGGACGAGGCGCACCGCCGCGGCTACGTCGTGCTCGTCGGCAGCACCAACGACGAACCGCGGCGTGAACGCGAGGTCATCGCCGCCTTCACCGCCCGTCAGGTGGACGGCTTGATCATCGTGCCGACCAGCGGCGGCCACGGTTTCCTCAAGCAGCCCATGGAGGGCGGCACCCAGGTGGTCTGCGTGGACCGGCCCGCCAAGGGCCTCGCCGTGGACACCGTCACCGTCGACAACCGCGCGGGCGCCGAACGCGCGGTCAGCCACCTGCTCGGCCACGGCCACACCCGTATCGCCTACCTGGGCGACCGCTACGGCATCTGGACCCAGCGGGAGCGCCACCTCGGCTACCTCGACGCGCTGGCCGCGCACGGCATACCCGAGGACCCCGACCTCGTCCGGCACGAACTGCGCTCGCACCGCGAGGCGCGCGGCGCGCTCGCCGGGCTGCGCGCCCTGCCGGACCCGCCGACCGCGCTGTTCGCCAGCAACGACCTGATCACCATGGGCGTGCTCGACGGCCTCGACCACCCGGCCCCGGTGGCCATCGTCGGCTTCGACGATCTGCCGCTCGCCGAACGGCTCAGCCCGCCGCTGACCGTGGTCAGCCAGGACCCGGTGGCCATCGGCGGCACGGCGGCCAATCTGCTCTTCGCCCGGATCGGCGGCGACCGCTCCGCACCCCGCTCCGTGGTGCTGCTGACCCGTCTCGTGATCCGCGGCTCCGGCGAATTCCGCGGCCTCCGGTCTCCCCAACCCGCCCCGGATCAGCGGTGATTACCGTCAGCAGCGGAAGTCCACTGTCGCGTCATTGACATGCACACCATTCCCCATCAGGGTGAGAGCGCTCTCAGAACCGCTGCGGAGGAACGGATTCCGCGATGTCCGGCGACGTCTGTCCTCCGCGGTGCCCCAACTGATGAGGAGTACAGAGCGTGTACATCACCAAACGGAAGCTGTTCGCACCGCTGGCCGCGGCCACGCTGATCGGCGGCGGACTGACCGCCGCGGGGCTCGCGTCGACCGCCTCGGCCTCGGTGCCGGACACCATTCCGCTCACCTTCACCAACAACTCCGGCCGCGGCGACCAGGTCTACGTCTACGACATCGGTACCAACCTCGCCACCGGAGAACAGGGCTGGGCCGACGCGGACGGCGCCTTCCACGCGTGGCCGGCCGGCGGCAATCCCCCCACCGAGGCGCCCGACGCGTCCATCGCGGGCCCCGCCGACGGCCAGTCGCTCACCCTGAAGCTCCCCAAGTTCTCCGGCCGGGTGTACTTCTCCTACGGCCAGAAGCTGGTCTTCAAGCTGACCACCGGCGGCCTCGTCCAGCCCGCCGTGCAGAATCCGGACGACCCGAACCACGACATCCTGTTCAACTGGACCGAGTACACGCTCAACGACTCGGGTCTGTGGATCAACAGCACGCAGGTCGACATGTTCTCCGCCCCCTACGCGGTCGGCGTGAAGACCGCGGACGGGACGACGAAGACCACGGGACACCTCAAGCCCGGCGGCTACAACGGGTTCTTCGACGGCCTCAAGGCGCGGCCCGGCGGCTGGGCGGGCCTGGTCGAGACCGCGCCCGACGGCAGCGTCCTGCGCGCGCTCGCGCCCGGCCACGGCATCGGGTCCGGCGCGCTGCCCGCCTCGGTGATGGACGACTACATCAACCGGGTCTGGGACAAGTACAGTTCCTCGACCCTGACGGTCACGCCCTTCGGCGACCAGCCGGACACCAAGTACTTCGGCCGGGTCTCCGGTGACGTCATGAACTTCACCGACTCCTCGGGCGCGGTCGTCACCAGCTTCCAGAAGCCGGACTCCGACAGCGTCTTCGGCTGCTACAAGCTGCTGGACGCGCCGAACGACCAGGTGCGCGGCCCCATCTCCCGTACGCTGTGCGCCGGTTACAACCGCACGACGCTGCTGACCAACTCCGAGCAGCCCGACGCGGACGCGTCCGGCTTCTACCAGGACGCGGACACCAACCAGTACGCCCGCGAGATCCACGAGCAGATGGCCGACGGGAGCGCGTACGCCTTCGCCTTCGACGACGTCGGCAACCACGAGTCGCTGGTCCACGACGGCGACCCGCAGGAGGCGTCGATCACGCTCGACCCGTTCGACTGAGCCGCGTCAGCGGCCCGGTGGGGTGACGACGACGGCCGCGGCGGCGGGTGCTGCCGCGGCGTTGTCGTCGTTGTTCCCGTTCCAGTCGGTCACGGTGTCGCCGACGATGTGGCCCGCGAGACCGACCGCCAGGAAGACCCCGACGAGGACCTTCGCCGCGGTGCTCATCAGCAGCGGCCGGGTGGCGGAGGCGAGGGCGCCGGGAACGGCTCCGGGCACCGCCCCGTAGGTGTCGCCCGGCACGGCGCCCGGCATGCCCGGCCGCACCGCGCCCGGTACGGTCCCAGGCGCGTCGCCGTCGCCGAAGAGCCGCTTGGGGTAGGCGGAGGTCAGCAGGAGCACGTAGGCGCTGAACCGCATGCTGTAGCGCAGCGTCGCGGCGCTCGCCTCGAACAGCGGCCGGGGCATGCGGCCGAGCACCAGCGTGATCAGCCAGATGATGAAGGCGAGCGCGTACCAGCCGGAGGTCACCAGGCCCTGCACGATGCCGGCCGGGATCATCAAGATGATGCGGAAGAACACCGCGAGCCGGTTCAGCGGCCCCGGCCGCAGCTCGATCCGCACCGGATAGTGCTCGGCGGGCCGCAGCGCGAACGGCGGATACCGGTCGACCAGCAGCATCGCGCTGGCGTGCACACGCGTCTCGTACGCCAGGAACGCGCCGAGGTAGCGGGCCACGCCCTCGGGCAGGTGCCCGGTGAACAGCGCGGCGAACCAGCCGACGATGACGGTGAAGAACGCGCCGACGCCGAGCACGAACACGACGATGAACTGCGGGATCAGCAGCAGCCAGCGCAGCAGCACCGTCAGCCGCCGCTGGCGGCCCGGGTCCGGCATGTCCAGTTCCGGCAGCCACTCCACCGGCTCGGCCCCCTCGGGCCTCGCCCACATCGGTTGCGTCATGCCCGGCGCTCCGTCCCGGGGCGTCCACGAAGACGCCCTCGTGGACGAACCTCGCAGTACGGGGCACCCCTCGCATGTCCAGCAGGGCGGCCGGGTGACGCCCGGACGGGCCGCACCGCCGTGCGGGCGCTCCCGCGGGCGGTGACCATGGAGCGCGAAGGGGGGCTTCCGTGTAGGCCCGCACGTGCCGGGCAGGCGCGGGAACAGGGGCGCCGCGGGTGACCCGCGGGCGCCGCCGCAGCGATGACGACGACCGAGAGGTGCGAGCCATGCCCAGGGGATCGAGTGCCAAGCGCGAGCGCCAGTACGAGCACATCAAGGAGAGCGTCGAGGACCGCGGCGGGTCCGAGAAGCGGGCGAAGGAGATCGCGGCGCGCACCGTCAACAAGGAGCGCGCCCGCTCCGGCGAGGCGCGCACCGCGAGCCGCAGCTCCACCCACGACATGTCGTCGGGCCGCCGCGGCGGCCTGCGCTCGCACTCCGGCGCGCAGGGCCCGACGAAGGAACAGCTCTACAACGAGGCCAGGCAGCGGAACATCAAGGGCCGCTCGTCGATGACGAAGGCGGAGCTGTCCAAGGCGCTCGGCCGCTGACGCCCGTCCGCTGACGGCCGCCGGACGTCGGACGACTCGGGTTGAGGTCCAGGTCCCGGTCCAGGTCCCGGTCCAGGTCCCGGTCCGGGCTCGGGCTCAGTTGAAGGTGTCCGGGTCGGGGCCCGTGCGCTCACCGCGGTCGAGTGCGGTGATGGCGGCCATGTCGGCCTCGGGCAGTTCGAAGTCGAAGAGCCGGAAGTTCTCCTCGACGCGGGCGCGGGTCACCGACTTCGGGAAGACGATGTCGCCGCGCTGGATGTGCCAGCGGAGCGTGACCTGGGCGGGCGTGCGGCCCAGCCGTTCCGCGGCGGCCACCAGCACCGGGTCCTTGAGCACGTTGCCCTTGGCGATCGGGGACCACGCCTCGGTCGCGATCTCGTGCTCGGCGTTGAAGGCCCGTACGTCGTCCTGCACCAGGTACGGGTGCACCTCGATCTGGTTGACCGCGGGGACGACCGTGCACTTCTGGAGCAGGCGGCTGATGTGCGGCGGCTGGAAGTTGGACACCCCGATGGCCTTGGCGCGGCCCGAGGCGTAGATCTCCTCCAGCGCCCGCCAGGTCTCGGTGAAGTCGCCCACCGCGGGCCTCGGCCAGTGGATGAGGAAGAGGTCCAGATACGGCGTGTCCAGGTCATCGAGCGAGCGGGCGAAGGCCGTGAGGGCGTCGCCGTACGCGTGGTAGGAGTTGTCGAGCTTGCTGGTGACGAAGACCTCCTCGCGCGGCAGGCCCGATGCGCCGACGGCCTGGCCGACTTCCTTCTCGTTGCCGTACATCTCGGCGGTGTCGATGTGGCGGTAGCCGATCTCCAGGGCGGTGGTGACCGCCTCCCGGGTGTCCTTCGGCGGGATCTGGAACGTCCCGAAGCCGAGCTGGGGGATGGCGACGCCGTTGTTGAGCGTGAGAGCGGGCACAGCAGACATGTGCGCGACTTCCTTGCGTGTCTCGGCGGATGATTCCCGGTGGAGCCGCCTGACCTGCGGCGACGAGCCCGGAGTGACAGGGCGGCCTTCACCCACCGTAACTTCTGCCGACGTATCCGGCCTGCCGACGGCAGACCCCGGCGCGCGGACCCTGAGCGGGTCATGAGGGGCGCCCAGCCGATACGACCGGACGACGGGGGGGATGCCGCCGGCCGTATCGGCTTGTGAGGCGGGGGGGTGCCTCAAAGGTTCGGGTGCCCGGGTCCCGCACCGCCAAACACCCCGAATCCGGGAGCGGGCCGAATTCGCTTCGGAGAGCGCTCTCTCGGGAGGGGTGTAACCCGTTACGCTGTGCCTGTTCCGTGCCACGCCGCCCCGCGTGAAGGAGACGTCCCTTGTCCGACCCGAGCTTCGCGCCGCGTCCTACGCTGGAGGCCGTCGCCGCGCGGGCCGGGGTGTCGCGTGCCACCGCCTCACGGGTGGTCAACGGGGGAGCGGGAGTACGGGGACCGCTGGTGGAGCGGGTGCGCAAGGCCGTGGACGAGTTGGGGTATGTGCCGAATCAGGCGGCGCGTACGTTGGTGACGCGGCGCAATGACGCCATCGCGGTGGTGGTGGCCGAGCCGGAGACGCGGTTCTTCACCGACCCGTTCTTCGCGCAGCAGGTGCGCGGGATCAGCAAGGAACTCACCGCGCGGGACAACCAGTTGGTGCTGCTGCTGACCGAGGGGGCCGCGGATTACGAGCGGGTCGGCCGCTATCTGGCGGGCGGTCACGTGGACGGCGCGCTGATCTTCTCGCTGCACACCGACGGTTCGCTGCCCGTGCTCTCCAGCAGGGGAGACGTGCCGATCGTCATCGGCGGCCGTCCCACCTGGTCCGATCAGGAGTCCGGCCGCCGCGCCCTGTACGTGGACTGCGACAACCGGGGCGGTGCGCGGGACGCGGTACGGCACTTGCTGGGCATCGGCCGCCGCCGGATCGCCCACATCGCGGGGCCGCTCGACCAACTGGCGTCGGTGGACCGGCTGGACGGGTTCCGTGACGTGCTGCCGGAGACCGACCCGCGGATGATCGCCGAGGGCGACTTCACCCCGGAAGGCGGCGCCCGCGCCATGGCCGAACTCCTCCAGCGCTGCCCCGACCTGGACGCCGTCTTCGCCGCCTCCGACGTCATGGCCTCCGGCGCCCTGCGCGTCCTGCGCACCTCAGGACACCGCGTCCCCGACGACATCGCCGTCGTCGGCTTCGACGACATGGTCTCCGTCGCCGAATGGACCGACCCGCCCCTGACCACCGTCCGCCAGGACATCGAGGAAATGGGCCGCCTCATGGCCCGCCTCCTCCTGCGCGCCCTGGAGCCCGCGCTGGCCGCCGAGGCCGTTCCGGCGCTGTCGTCCATCGTCACCCCGACCCGGCTGATCGTCCGCGCCTCCGCCTGAGGCCGCCGGACCGGCCGGACCGGATCGGCCGGACCGGATCAGACGGGCCGGACCAGTCGGGCCCGCACGGCCGGGCCGGACCCGACGGACCGGATCGGCCGGATCAGACGCGTCGGACGGACTGGTCCCGCTCGGCCGGGGCCGGATCCGACGGACCGTCACCACTCCACCGCGCGGGCCGAATTGCGGCACTCCTCCCGTATTCGTCGTGCGACGGCTCTTGACGAGGGGTCGCCGGAGCGGGCACGCTCCTTCTGGTGGCCTGAGAGCGCTCTCAGACGGAGCGGCCCCCCGACTCTCGGCGCACCGAACCCGCCCGTTCCGCCCGACCGTCGCGTATCCGCGACCCACCCGCTATGGGAGCGCTTCCAGATGACCGCTGTCGACGACCACGCCACTGCCGAGGAGCTGCGGTTCCCGGCCGGATTCCGGTGGGGGACGGCCACGGCCGCGTATCAGATCGAAGGAGGCGCGACGGAGGACGGGCGGACACCGTCGATCTGGGACACCTTCAGCAGCACGCCGGGGCGGGTGCGCAACGGGGACACCGGCGACATCGCCGCCGACCACCGGCACCGGATGCCCGAGGACGTCGAGCTGATGCGCGAACTCGGCGTCACGGACTACCGGTTCTCGGTGTCCTGGCCCCGCGTCCAGCCGACCGGCCGGGGCCCCGCGGTGCAGCGCGGCCTGGACTTCTACCGGCAGCTCACCGACCGGCTGCTGGAGGCGGGAATCCGGCCGGTGGTCACGCTCTACCACTGGGATCTGCCGCAGGAGCTGGAGGACGCGGGCGGCTGGCCCGAGCGCGACACGGCGGCGCGGTTCGCGGACTACGCGGAGCTCGTCGGCGAGGCGCTGGGGGACCGCATCCCGCTGTGGACGACCCTCAACGAGCCCTGGTGCAGCGCCTTTCTGGGCTACGGCTCCGGCGCGCACGCGCCCGGCAGGACCGACCCGGCCGCCGCACTGCGCGCCGCGCACCACCTCAACCTCGGGCACGGCATGGCCGTCGGCGCCCTGCGCGCACTGCTCCCCGACACGGCCGCGGTCTCGCTGGTGCTCAACCTGGCGGCGGTGCGCGGCCGTTCCGACTCCGCGGCCGACCGCGACGCGGTGCGCAGGATCGAGGCGCTGGCCAACCGGATCTTCCTCGACCCGGTCTTCCACGCGCGCTACCCGCGCGACCTGATGGAGGACACGGCGGCGCTCACCGACTGGTCGTTCGTACGGGACGGCGACCTCGCCGAGATCTCCCGGCCGATCGACGTTCTCGGCCTCAATTACTACAGCCCCACCGTGGTCGCCGCCGCGGCGGCCTCGCCCTCCGCCGTGCCCGGCCGCCCCTCCCCGGCGGAGCCCTCGCCGTGGCCGGGCACCGACGGCGTCGTCCGCTTCCTGCCCGCGGAGGGCCCGCGCACCGCGATGGGCTGGCCGGTCGACGCCGAGGGCCTGACCGGACTGCTGCGCCGCCTGGGCAGGGAACTGCCCCGCGTGCCGCTGATGATCACCGAGAACGGCGCCGCTTACCACGACTACGCCGACCCGTCGGGCGCCGTCCACGACCCCGAGCGGATCGCCTACCTGGCCGGTCATCTGGCCGCCGTGCTGGAGGCGGTGCGCTCGGGCGTGGACGTCCGCGGCTACTTCCTCTGGTCGCTGCTCGACAACTTCGAGTGGTCCTACGGCTACAGCAAGCGCTTCGGCATCGTGCACGTCGACTTCGCCAGCCAGCGCCGCACCCTCAAGGACAGCGCCCGGTGGTACGCCGACCTGATCGCGGCCAACCGCGCCGCGCCCGGCGCGCCGGGACCGCGCCACCCGCACCGCCGCCGTGCCGGAGTCCGCGCGGTGTGAGGCGGGCGGGGCGTGTCGCGGTCCGGCCGTGCGCGCCGGGCCCGGTCAGCGCGCGGCGGGCCCGGCCGGGTCGACGCGGTGCCGCTGTACGTGCTCGTACGCCATCGTCGTCTGCACATCGGCGATCTCGCGGCGCTCGGTGAGCCGGTCGATGACGAAGGCGTAGACGCCGTTCACGTCGGGGACCGCGATGTGGATCAGGAAGTCGTGCGGGCCCGAGGTGACGAACAGGCCGATCACCTCGGGCAGCGTGGCGGCCCACTCGCGGAAGCCCTCGATGACCGGCCGGGCGGGCGGCCTGACCCGTACCGCGATCAGCGCCTGCACCGGGCGGCCGATCGCTTCGAGGTCCAGGGTCGCGTGGTAGCCGGTGATCACCCCGCGGTCGCGCAGCTGCTTGACGCGTTCGAGCGAGGTGGAGGGGGAGACGCCGGTCTTGGCGGCGAGATCGCGGTTGGTCTGCCGTGCGTCGTGCTGCAATTCCCCCAGCAGAGCCTGGTCCAGCGCATCAAATTCCACGAGAGTCCCTATCTGCCTGATGAAGTTCGGTAGCTCTGAGAGAAGACGGCACGTGTGCCTAGTCTAGGCGGCGATTCCCGATCGGATGGAGGGCGCCGCATGGACGTGCGCACGGACCTGTCGACCCGGCAGGCGAAACTCAAATGGGTCATCGTCGTGGACGAGGAGCTGCCCGCCGGGCGGCTGGTGAACGCCGCCGCCTGCATGGCCGCCTCGGTCGGCAAGGAACTGCCCGACCTGGTGGGGCGCGGCGGCGAGGACGCCTCGGGCGCCGTGCACCCCGGCCTGCCCTGGGCGGGCTGCTCCGTCCTCGCCGCCGACGCCGGCACGCTGCGTGAGCTGCGCGGCAAGGCGGCGGCCAAGGACGGTGTCCTGGTGGTCGACATGCCCGAGGCGGCCCAGACCTCACGGGTCTACGACCAGTATCTGGACCAGCTCGCGGGCACCAAGGGCGAGGACGTGGCGTACAGCGCGATCAGCCTGGTGGGCCCGCGCAACGCGGTGGACCGGCTGGTCGGCAGGCTCCCGCTGCTGCGCTGAGCGCGAGTACGGGCCGCGGGCGCGTACGCACGGGCCGCCGCGTATCCGCCGGTAGGTGTCCGCGCGTGCGTCCCGTACCCGCCGCGTGCGTCCCGTACCCGCCGGTACGTACTCGTCCCGGCGCTCCCGACGCGCCCGTCGGCGTCAGTCGAGCGATGATCGAGGGATGAGGCGTACCGGTCGCGAGATGGGCGTCCCCGAGCTGGAGCCCGAGGTGTTCGACCGTGCCATCGTGTCCGTGGCCCTGACGTCGGGGCCCGAGCACCGGCTGGTGTACTACAACGACGCCTTCCACGACCTGTTCGGACCGCGCCCGCTCGGCGTCCCGGCGGGCGAGGTGTTCGACGAGCCGCACGAGTCGCCGTACCTCGACCTGCTCGACGTCGTTTACACCGACAAGGCGCCGCGCCAGGTGACCACCCCGCGCACCACGCGGGGCAGCACGCCCGGCGCGCCCGGGCGGCGGCATTTCGTGTACAGCCTCTCGCCCGTGGTGTCCCGGCACGGCCCCGGCGTGCTGACCGTCGCGATCGACACCACCGCGCACATCGAGGCCGCCGAACGGGCCGAGGAGCTGTCGGAGGAGCGCCACCAGGCGTTGCAGCGCTACGAGGCGCTGATGTCGGCCGTCTCGCAGATCGTCTGGCTGATGCGGCCCGACGGCGCGATCACCGAGCTGGTCGGCGGCTTCGAGGAGTTCACGGGGCTGCCGTGGCGGTCCAGGATCGACGAGGTGTGGCTGGAGTCGGTGCACCCGCACGACCGCGCCGGGCTCCTCCAGACCTTCCAGGAGGCGGCGACCGGGCCGGCCACGATGTTCGTGTGCACCTTCCGGATGCGTACGGCGACCGGCGCGTACCGGCGCGTGCAGTCGCGGGCGGTGCCGGTCGTGCGCGACGGCGAGACCGTCGAGTGGATCGGCACCACCTCCGACGTCGAGGACCAGTGGCGCAACCGGCTGCGCGAGCGGCTGCTGGCCCGGGTCGCCACCGTCACCGCCGCGCAGGACGTGGCCCAGGCGTTCGCCGCGACGGCCTCGGCGGTCGTACCGGAGCTGACCGACGCCTGCGTGGTGTTCCTGCTGCCCGCCGTGGGGCTGCCTCCCGGTCCCGGCGGGGCGGCCACCGCCACCCGGATCGCCGAGACGGCCAGGGCGGGACTGCCCGACCTGCCGCCGCTGAACGACCAGCCGTACCAGGTCGGCCCGGTCGTCCAGCAGGTGATCGAGAGCCGCAGGCCCCGGCTGGTGACCTTCCCCAGCGGCGAACCGCCGCCCGGCATCGTCCCCGACGCGTCCACCGCCTGGCTGCGCAAGGTCAGGGCCACCAGCCTCACCATCGTGCCGATCGTCATCGACGCGGCCGTGGTCGCCTTCGCCGTCGCGGCGGCCTGCGCCGACAGCCCGCCGCCGGGCCCCGCCGACCTCGCGCTGCTCGGCGAGATCCTGCACGAGGTGCGCGACCCGCTGCGGCAGGCGCTGGAGCTCCAGCGCACCCGGCACACCGCCCTCACCCTCCAGCGGGCCCTGCTCACCCCCACCCCGCGCGTGCCGGGCGCCGAACTGGCCGCGCACTACCAGCCCGCCAGCAAGACCGCCGAGATCGGCGGCGACTGGTACGACGCGCTGCTGCTCCCCGACGGCTCCGTCGCCCTCACCATCGGCGACATCGCGGGCCACGACCTGGAGGCGGCCACGTCGATGAGCCAGCTGCGCAGCATGCTCCGCGTCATCGCCTACGACCAGGTCCACCCCGGCACGCCCGCCGACAGCCTCGCCCGGCTCGACCGCGTCGCCGACGGCCTGGGCATCGCGCCGCTGGTCACCGCCGTCCACGCACAGCTCACGCCGGGGCCGGGCGGCGGCTGGCACGCGGCCTGGTCCAACGCGGGCCACCCGCCGCCGCTGCTGCTCCCGGTCTCAGGGGCGCCGCGCTTCCTCCAGGGCGAAGGGCCCGACCTGCCGCTGTGCGTCGACCCGGCGCTGCCGCGCGCCACCTGGCACCACGAACTGCGCCTGGGCGACACGCTGTTGCTCTACACCGACGGGCTGATCGAGGTGCCGGGCACCGACCTCACCGAGGGCATGGCGCATCTGGCCGCGCACGCGGAGGAGGCGCAGTCCGACGGGGTGCCACTGGCCGCGCTCTGCGCCAGGCTGCTGGCCGCCGCCGACTCGCGGCGCGACGACGCGGCCGTGATCGGCTTCCGGCCGACCGCGCAGGGGCGGGTGTGGGAGGGGATGTGGGGCTGAGGACGGGCCGGGGCATCGGCCGCGGTCACCGGCGGTTCCTCAGAGCCGCACCACCATCACCACGCCCAGCGTCACCATCGTGACGGCGATGACCCCGTCGAGGACCCGCCAGGAGCCGGGCCGGGAGAACGGCCGCCGCAGCAGCCGGGCGCCGAAGCCGAGCGCGCCGAACCACAGGACGCTGCCGGACGCGGCGCCGACGGCGAACGGCCAGCGGCCACCGCCGTACCCGTTGGCCACCGACCCCAGCAGGAGCACGGTGTCCAGGTACACATGCGGATTGAGCCAGGTCATGGCGAGGCAGGTGAGGACGGCCGTGCGCAGGGTGCCGCCGCTCGCGCCCGCCGGGTCGAGGTGTTCCGGGCGCAGCGCGCGGCGGGCGGCGAGCACGCCGTAGCCGACCAGGAAGGCGCCGCCGACCCAGGCCGCGACCGTGACGGCCGAGGGCCAGGCGTGCACCACGGCGCCGATCCCGCTCACGCCGAGGGTGATCAGTGCCGCGTCCGACAGCGCGCAGATCGCGACGACCGCGGCGACGTGCTCCCGGCGGATGCCCTGCCGGAGGACGAAGGCGTTCTGGGCGCCGATGGCGACGATGAGCGACAGGCCGGTACCGAGACCCGCCAGAGCCGCGAGAAGGGCTGCGTGCATGGTGACGAGGCTAGGAGAGCCCCTGTCATCAATCCAGCTAATGATTCTTAGGTAGCATAAGGGATCGTGATGATCGATCTCCCGCTGGACCAGGTCCGCACGCTGCTCGCCGCCGTCGACGAGGGCACCTTCGAGGCCGCGGCGCAGACCCTGCACGTCACGCCGTCCGCGGTCAGCCAGCGCGTCAAGGCGCTGGAACAGCGCACCGGACGCGTCCTGCTGCTGCGCACCAAGCCGGTACGGCTGACCGAGTCCGGCGAGATCGTCGTCCGTTTCGCACGCCAGCTGACCCGGCTGGAGCGGGACGCCAGCGCCGAACTGGGGCTGTCCGACGAGACCGCCGGCACGACGGCGCTGCCGATCGCGGTCAACGCCGACTCGCTCGCCACCTGGTTCCTGCCCGCCCTCGCCGAGGTCCCGGCGGGGCTGCCGGTCTGCTTCGACCTGCGCTGCGACGACCAGGACCACACCGCCGGGTGGCTGCGGCAGGGGCTGGTGATGGCGGCGGTCACCTCTTCGCCGGAGCCCGTGCAGGGCTGTACGGTCCGCGCGCTCGGCCGCATGCGGTACCGCGCCATGGCCGCGCCCGCCTTCCACACGCGGTGGCTGTCGGGGGCGCCGCTGCGGGAGGCGCTGCCGGACGCGCCGCTGGTGGACTTCGACCGCAAGGACGACCTCCAGGACCGCTTCCTGCGCGCCCTCGCGCCGCGCCGCGCCGCGAACACCCCGGTCGCGGGCCGCGCCGCGAACACCCAGGTCACCCGGCGCGCCCGGCACTACGTCCCCTCCTCCGACTCCTTCGTGACGGCCGTCGCGGCGGGGCTCGGCTGGGGCATGATCCCCGAGGTGCAGGCCGTGGGGCACCGCAGGGACGGGACGCTGGTCGACCTCGCCTTCGAACGGCCCGTCGACGTCCCCCTCTACTGGCAGCAGTGGAAGCTCGACTCCCCGGCGCTGGCCGCCGTAGCCGAGGCCGTGGTGCGGACGGCGGCGGTCGCGCTCAAGGACACCGACGGCGCGCGGGCGGCGGGCTGACGCGGACCGGCCGGGGCGTGTGTGCGCACGCCCCGGCCGGTCACCGCCGGATGCCCACCGGCGAGTCACTCGTACGCGTCGGCTACCCGTACGCGTTGAACTCCGCGATCGACCACCAGGACGTGGCGCTGCCGGTCTGGGTCACCCGGATGTAGCGGGCGGCCTGCGCGGGGAACGACGCCGTGACCAGCGCGGCGGAACCCGTGCCGGTGGCCACCGGGGCGCTCCAGGTGGTGCCGTTGGCCGACAGCGCGACCTGATAGCCGCGGGCGTAGTCGCTCGCGCTGCCCGCCGAGTCCATCGTGATCTGGTCAACGGTGTGCGACGCGCCCATGTCGACGGTCACCGTCTGGCCGTTGACCATCGGCGTGCCGGTGCTCCAGCGCGTCGACGAGTCCCCGTCCAGCATCCGCGCGGCCACGTCACCGCCGCCGGTCGCCGAGGCGGACGCCGTCCACCCCGTACGCGACAGCAGGGAGTGACCGCCGCCGCCGTTGCCCGCGGGGATGGTGGTCTGGCCGGTGAGGCGGATGTCGCGGGACGACGAACCGACGTAGACGGCGTTGGTGCCGGCCGCGTTGGTCCAGGCGTTCGTCCAGTACTGGAAGCTGCGCGCGTCCAGGGTGACCGAGACGTGCTGGCTCTGGCCGGGGTTGAGGCTGACCCGCTGGAAGCCCCGCAGACTCTTGGGCGGTTCACCCGTCGTGGCGGGCTGTCCGACGTAGACCTGGGCGACCTCGGCGCCCGCTCGTGTGCCGGTGTTGGTGACGTCGAAGCCGACCGCCACATTGCCGTTCGCGTCAGGAGCGCCGACCGTCAGACCCGAGTAGCCGAAGGTCGTGTACGACAGGCCGAAGCCGAACGGGTACGCGGGCGTCTTGTTCTGCGAGTCGTACCAGCGGTAGCCGACGTTCACGCCCTCGCTGTACTGCACCGTGTTGTTCTGGCCGGGCCACTGCGCGGTGGTGTGCGCCGGGACGTCGGCGATCGAGGCGGGGAAGGTCACCGGCAGCTTGCCGGAGAAATTCGTGTCGCCGTACAGCAGCCGGGCGATGGCCGTGCCGTCCTCCTGGCCCGGATACCAGTTCTCGACGATGCCCCGCACCGCGTTGGCCCACGGCATCGTCACCGCCGACCCGCTGTTGACGACCACGACCGTGTTGGGGTTGGCCGCCGCGACATCGGTGACGAGCTGATTCTGCGCGGAGGACAGGTCGATGGACGACAGGTCGCCGCCCTCGGACTCGAAGTTGCTCACGAAGACCACCGCGAGGTCCGAGGAGCGCGCCGTCGCGACCGCCTGGTCGTGCAGCGACAGGCCCGGAATCTGCCAGCCGAGCGTGGCGTTGCTGCCGCCGCCCGCCTGGTAGTAGTCCACCTCGATGCTCACCGGCTGATTGGCCGTCAGACTGATCGTGCCCGTCCGGGTGGTCGGACCCTGGTCGAACCAGTTGTTGATGATCTGCTGGCCGTTGACGAACAGCCTGCTGCCGTCGTCGCTGTTGAGCGAGAAGGTGTACGTGCCGGTGGTCGGCGGGGTCAGCGTGCCGGTCCACTTCGCCGACCAGTTGGTGGTGTTGACCCCGGGGGCCGGGGACTGGCCGCCCCACACGTTGTCGACGGTCGAGTCCACCCGGCTCGCCACCACCGCGCCCGACAGGTCCTTGCTGTTGTGGTACTCGCCGTACAGGCCGCTGCCGGTGCCCTGCGACGGTTTGAGATACGTACTGCCGACCGGCGACAGCGAACCGTTCGCCGACGCGACGCCCTGCGCGTACGTCACCGTGGTGCCGCTGCCCGCACGGGACTTGAGGCCCTGGTACGGCGTGATCACATGCGGCGCGTTCACGCCCGCGCTGCCGCCGCCCTGCGTCATCGCGCCGGTGCCCGCGTCGTCACCGATCACGGCCATGGACTTGACCGACGAGGCGACCGGCAGCACCGAGGAGCCGTTCTTCAGCAGGACGCTGCCCTCCTCGGCGACCTGCTGCGAGATCGCCGCGTGCGCGGGGGAGGTCACGACCGCGTTCGTGGAGCCGTTGTTGGGGTTGTCGAACAGGCCCTGGCGGAACATCGACAGCAGGATGCGGCGCACATGGTCGTCGATCGTGGCCTGCGAGACCTGGCCGTTGTTCACCGCGTTGGTCAGCGCGGTGCCGTAGTAGTCCTTGCCCGGCATCTCCATGTCCAGGCCGTTGTTGGCCGAGGCGACCGTGGAGTGGGTGCCGCCCCAGTCGGAGGTGATGAAGCCGGTGAAGCCGAGGTCGCCCTTGAGCAGGCCGTTCTGCAACGGGCCGTTCTCGCAGGCGAAGGGGCCGTTGATCGCCGAGTAGGAGCACATCACCGAGTCGGCCTGGCCCTGCTTGACCGACGTCTCGAACGCCGGGGTGTAGATCTCGCGGATGGCGCGGTCGGAGACGATCGCGTTGTCCGAGGCGTTGTTGCGGTTGGTCTCCTGGTTGTAGACCACATAGTGCTTGACCTGGGCCATCGGGCCCTGGCTCTGGATGCCCTGGATGTCGGCGGCGCCCAACTGGCCCGCCAGGTACGGGTCTTCGCCCATCGACTCGAAGGCGCGGCCCCAGCGCGGGTCGCGCACGATGTTGATCGTCGGGGCCAGCACCACATTGGTGCCCTTGCCCCACTGCTCCGAGCCCAGCACCTTGCCGTAGTTCTGCATCAGCGCGGGGTCCCAGCTCGCCGCGCCCGCGACCGGGGCGGCCATCTGCGTCACGTCGTTGAAGCCGTCACCCGCACCGACCGGGCCGTCCTGAAGGTGCAGCGGCGGAATGCCCAGGCGCGTGTTCCCGTCCACGCACCCGACGTACCCGCACGACGCCCCGCCGTGCAGCATCGTCAGCTTCTCCGCCTGCGTCATCGCCGCCAGCAGCTCGTCGGCCCGCTGCGCGGGCGTCTGCGCCGTGTTCATCCACGGCTGCGTCGCGGCCTGCGCGGGACTTCGGCTCGCGGAGACAGCGCTTGCTCCGGTCACAAGTAAGAGCGCTGCCGCTATGGGCAGCGCCGTTCGTATCCAAGGACGTGTTCGACGCATGGGGGGACTCCTGTGTGCGGCTCGACAGCGCGTGGGAGAGCGACGGAACGCACAGCCCGCACGACGCGTGGGGGCGCCGACAGCGGACTGCGCAAGCGACGATCGTCCCCCGCAGACCCCGTGTCAAGACTGACAGAGAGCGCTCTCCCGCCGCAGGCGGAGGGTTGCGTGACGAGCCGTGCGGGAAAGCGCGCCCGGCGGCCTGGCGAGGTCAGGGAGCGGCGCCCTCGGACGGCTCGCAGGCCAGGCCGTCGTGATCGCGGTCGAGCTTCGGCCGATAGCGCGGATCGCCGCTCGGAATGTCGCTCGCGCCGTGGTCGTGCGCGTCCGTGGCGGTGGCCGTCGCTGTCGTGGTCGTCGTGGGAGCGGTCGGGGTGGGCGTCGGTGTCGCAGGCGGCGGATTCGGCGTCGTCACGGTGGTCGTCACCGTCGCTCCGGGCGCGCTCGGAGCGACGGTGACGCCCGCCGACGAGTTGCCGTCCGTGCTGCCGCAGGCCGCGGCCGTGGCCGCCGTGACGGCGACCAGCAGCGTGGCGGGCAGGAGTCGTACACGGGCCATGGGACTCACCTCGCGGGTGGCTGTCCCCTTGTCCCAGAGTGCGCCGCCCCGGCCGGTACCGCTCGCCGATCAAGGACGGACGCGCGCCTCAGCGAGTGCGGTCCTCGTCGGGGGCCGGTGGGGTGTCGGGGGTGTCCTCGGCCATGGAGCCGGGGCTGGAGAAGTCGGGGCTGGAGAAGCCGTGGGGGGAGATGCCGACCTCCTGGGGGACGAGGTCGTCGGCGGAGTCGGCCTCGTAGTCGGGGCCCTCGAAGGGCGGGACGACGTAGTCGGGCGGGGTGTAGTCGTGGATCTCGGGCGCGTCGGGGCCCGTGAAGTCGGGACTGGAAAAGTCCGGACTGGAGAAACCGGGGCTGGAGAAGTCCGGCGCGTCCGCGTCCGTACCGCCCGCGTCGCCGCTTCCGCCGCCGTGCTGTTCGTCGTTCATCTCGGTCCCCTCACGGCGGTCCGCACCGCCTGTCCGCGGAACGGAATGAACCCGGCCGCATCACCGTTGCCATGCACACAACGAACAGTACGAGACTGTACGAGCAGGAAGGTGTCCCATGAAGGTCCGTAATTCGCTGCGCTCGCTCAAGAGCCGTCCGGGCGCCCAGATCGTCCGCCGGCGTGGCAAGGTCTATGTGATCAACCGCAAGGACCCCCGCTTCAAGGCCCGTCAGGGCTGACCCCCGCGACCGGGGCGGAATGCCGGGATCCGCCCCAACTCCCCTGTATCGGGCATGAGCCGGTTGAGCGTGTCGTGCACCGAACAGGGTGTGCGACAGTATCCCTTGCCCGGGATCGGGCGACAGTACAGGGCGCGCCGAACAGGCCCGGTGAGAACCGGACGGCGCGTTCGGAAACCGGCGTGGGGTGCGGGGCGTCCGTGCTGGTGGGGGTACCGGCGGGTCAGGGGGCCCGACCGGAGGTGCGCGCGCGGTGGAGGCGTGGGAATGAGTTCCGAGATCTACTTCAGCAACAACTACCGGGATCTGTGCCAGGAGCACGGCACGGGAGCGGGCTTCCAGTTCGAGTTCTCGTGCCGGCGCTGCCAGGACACCTGGCGCTCGGCCTTCGAGCCGTACACCAGCGGGCGGGTCGCGGGCTGGCTCGGCAAGGGCGTCAGCGCGGCCTACGGCGTGCTCGGCCGTGGCGGCTACGGCATGTCCAGCGCCGCCGACGGCCTGGCGGGCGCGGGCTTCGGCAGCGCGCGCGACAAGTCCTTCCAGCGGGCGATCACCAACGCCGAGGGCCACTTCAACCGCTGCCCGCGCTGCACCGACTACGTCTGCAACCGCTGCTGGAACGCCGCTCAGGGCATCTGCCTGACCTGCGCCCCGGACACCGCCGCCGAGGCCCTCGCCGCCCAGCAGCGCGGCCTCAACGACATGGTCTCCGAGCGCGCCTACACCGTGGGCCAGCAGAGCGGCCAGGCGTTCGACGTGACCGCCGCGCGCCAGCTCGTCTGCCCGCAGTGCGGCACGGAGACGCGGGGCGCCGCCTTCTGCTCCGGCTGCGGCCACCGGCTCGCGCAGCCCGACAACTGCGCCTCGTGCAGCGCCCCGATCCCCGAGGGCGCCGCCTTCTGCCCGGGGTGCGGCACCCGCCGCTGACGACGCGCGCCGCCACCCCCTCGCGTCGGCCGACGCGTGAGGGGGAGCGGCGCCATCAGGTGAGGGCCGCGCCAGGGGCGCTTACGCGTCCCGCGCGCAGCTCGCGCGCCCCGCACCACTGCTGATGAGCGTCAATTGCTCGCGCGTGGCCGGGGCGTGGATCGCGGGCGTGCCGTGGGCGCGCAGCCCCGCGAGGTGGATGTCCAGATGCCGCTGCCACGCCTCCGGCGCGACCGGGCCCGCGGTCTCCACGATGCCGCGCAGCGCCCACGAGATCGCCATGATGTCGCCGAGCACGATGTCGGGACCGATCCGCCCGAACTCCTGCGCCTGGGACAGGAGTTCGGTGATCAGGTCGCGCAACTGCTCGACGCAGGCCGCCTTGGAGTGGCCGACCGCCTTGACCGCGTAGCCCCGGTGGGTGCTCAGCGACTGGCCCATGGCCCGCAGATAGACCTCGAGCCCGGTGCCGTCGCCGAGCGCGAGCGCACGGCGCGCCTCGGCGACCAGCTCGCTGAGCATCTGCCCGACGATCTCCTCGACCAGCGCCTCCTTGTTGGGGAAGCGCCGGTAGACCGTACCGACGCCCACCCCCGCGCGCGAGGCGATCAGCTCCACGCTCGCCTCCGTGCCGAATTCGGAGACGACCTCACGCGCGGCCTCGATGACCAACTGCTGGTTGCGTACGGCGTCGCGCCGCATCGGCCGGTCCTGCGTGTCGCGCGCTGTCATCCGTCACTCCCGGTGGGTGCGGCCGTTCGTACGCCGGAGCTCACTCCGGCTTGTCACCCACGACCGTACCGCCGGGTACCACCGCCAACTCCGGATGCGCGGGCTCGTCCGCGAAATCCACCAGCCTGGTCTGCTGCCGGGTGACCGGGATCAGCATCGCGGCGAAGGCCGCGATCAGCAGCGCGACACCGAGCATCGCGAAGCCGTTGGTGTACCCCGACTCGCGCGGCAGGCCGTCGGCGGCCGGGTTCGAGGTGACGACGCTGGCCATCAGCGCCGCGCCGATCGAGCCGCCGATGGTGCGGATGTTGGCGTTCATGCCGCTGGCCACGCCGGTCTGCTCCGGCGGCACCGCGGCGACGATCAGGCTCGACATGGCCGAGAAGGCCAGGCCGAAACCGACGCCCATCACGCCGGTGGCGATGTACAGCTCCCAGGTCGCGCCGTGCGCGAAGGCGATCATCGCCAGCGAGACGGTGCCGATCAGCGAGCCGAGCAGGACGACGATCTTGCCGCCGATCCGCTGGGCGAGACGGCTCGCGCCCAGGCCGACGGCGAACATGGTCACCGACATCGGCAGCAGGATCAGGCCGGACTCGGTGATGCTCGATCCGAAGCCGTAGCCGGTGGACTTCGGGGTCTGCACGAATTCGGTGAGGAAGGCGAAGGTCGCGTACATACCGACACCGAAGAGCAGCGCGACCAGGTTGTTGGTCCACACCGCGGGCAGCCGCATCATCTTCATGTCGATCAGCGGTACGGCGGAGCGCAGTTCGACCTGCACCCAGGCGACGGCCAGGACGACGGCGGCGATCAGCAGGCCGATCACCTTGCCGGAGGCCCAGCCCCACACCGACGCCTGGCTCAGCGCGACCAGCAGGGCGACCAGCCAGCCGGAGAGCAGCACGGCGGGCAGCCAACTGATGCGTCCCGGTGTGCGGATCGGGGACTCGGGGACGAAGAAGTGCGCGGCCACGGCCGCGAGGATCGTCATGATCATCGGCAGCCAGAACAGCCAGTGGTAGTCCAGCACGCTGACGATGGGTCCCGCGAGGACGATGCCGAGGCCGGAGCCGACCGCGATCAGCGAGGCGATGGCGCCGACCGCGCCGTTCAGCTTCTCGCGCGGGAACTCGTCGCGGATGATGCCGAAGGCCAGCGGCAGCACACCGCCGCCGATGCCCTGGATCACGCGGGCGATGATCATCACCTGCACGTTGGACGCGAGCGCGGCCAGCAGCGAGCCGACCGCGAGGGCGGACATCGTCGCCACGAAGACGCGTTCCTTGCCGATCATGTCGCCGACGCGGCCCATGATCGGGGTGAATATCGACGCCGACAGAAGGTAGGCGGTCAGCACCCAGGTGACGGTGTTCTGGTTGGTGTGCAGGCTCTCCTGGATCGTCGGCAGGACGGGGGTGACCAGGGACTGCAACAGCGCGTAGGCGGCGACACCCGCCGCCAGGACCGCGAACGTGACCTGGTGGTGCGGTCGCCGGGTCTCGGACGCCATGGAACTCCTCAAGCTTGAACCGGAACGAACATTCCGTTAAGCCAGCAGAATATCGCATCAGGAATGACGCTTCCGTTTCGTGGAGGTCAGGTGTAATGCACACCTCACTTCGCCCCCGCCGGGAATAAACGGCGGGAACGCCGCCCCGAGGGCCCGTCCGCGCCGGCCTGCCGTCGCCTCCCCGATGCACCCGGGCGGCGGGCCGGGCGTTCGCCGCGACACGGCGTCGCGCGGCTTCGCACGGCCTAAGGTGGCCGGATGTTCTCCGATCAGGGGCCGAGCCTCCGCGAGTTGGCGGTGCAGGCGCTCTCCTCCGTCGACCGCGGCTACGACCTGCTCGCGCCGAAGTTCGACCACACACCGTTCCGCACGCCCGATGCCTTCCTCGACGCGGTGGCGGGCGCTCTCGCGCCGCTCGGGCCCTTCGACGCGGGACTCGACGTCTGCTGCGGTACGGGCGCGGGCGTCGGGACGCTGCGGCCGCTGTGCGGGAAACGCGTCACCGGCGTGGACTTCAGCGCGGGGATGCTGGCCGCCGCGCGCGCCGCGTACACCGGCCGGGACACCGCCGAAGGACCGGAGCCCGAGTGGGTACGCGCCGACGTCCGCGCGCTGCCCTTCGACGCGGAGTTCGACCTCGCCGTCAGTTTCGGCGCCTTCGGGCACTTCCTGCCCGCCGAACGCCCCCGGCTGTTCGCCGAGGTGCGCCGCGCGCTGCGCCCCGGCGGGCTCTTCGCCTTCCCGGTCACCGCGCCGCCGCCCGTCGACTCGGCCCTGTACTGGGCACTGTGGGGCTTCGACGCCGGGATGCGGGTGCGCAATCTGGTCTGGCGCCCGCAATTCGTCATGTACTACCGGACGTTCCCGCTGGGCGGGGTGCTCGACGACCTCGCGGGGGCCGGATTCACCGTGACCCACACGGCACTTGAGGAGTTCGGCCGCCGCCCGGACGGCAGCCCGCGCTGTCGGCTGGTGCTGGCCCGCAGCACCTGACCGGTACGGGGTCCGTACCCGGTCGGTGCCGCGGGCCGGGGCGCGGCCGGGGTCAGGCCGAGCAGCCGCTGTCGGCGATCACGTAGTAACCGGCCGCGGTCTCCTTCAAGGTGTGCGTGACGAAGACATTCCACAGCCCCATGTTCTGGTTGGAGCCGTTGGCGTACGCGTATCCGCCGCTCTGATGGGCGCGGCCCGCCGCCACCTGGGCGTAGTTCGTGGCGGTGAAGCACTGCCCGGAACCGCCGCCGCCCGACCCGGTGGTGGTCGCGGTGACCGCGCCGGACGCGGCGCCGACCGTCCCGGCAGAGTCGACCGCGGCGACGGTGTAGGCGTACGAAGTCCCCGCCGTCAGACCGCTGTCGGTGTACGCGGCCGAGGTGCTGGTGCCGACCTTGGTCCCGGCGCGGTAGACGGTGTACGAGGCGGCCCCGGTCACCGCCGCCCAACTCAGGCTCGCCGTCGTGTCGGTGGTGCCGGTGACCTTCAGCCCGGTGGGCGCGGGCAGCGCGCCCGTGCCCCCGCCGGAACCGGAGTCCAGGCCCCAGAAGCGGGCGGTGTAGTAGCTGGAGCAGATCGTGTCGAGGTAGTACGCGCCGGTAGCGCCGCACTGCTCGGTGCCCGAGCCGGGGTCGACGGCCAGACCGTGTCCCATGCCGGCGATCGAGTACATCTGCACGGCGGGCTTGCCGGAAGCGTCGTTGTACGTGGTCAGCGTGGTGTTGCCGGGCAGGCTCTGGGTGCTCGACGGGGTCTGGCCGATGCCCCACACATTGGTCCACTGGTCGCGCAGCTCGGTGGCGTTGACCGGGTAGACCGTGTAGTCGGAGGCGCCCTGCCAGATCGCCACCCGCGGCCACGGCCCGGTGTAACCGGGGTAGGAGGCGCGGACCTTGTCGCCCCACTGCGCCGGGGTGAGATTGAGGCTGCCGTACTGGCAACCGGACGCCGCCGTCTGACTGGTGGCGCACTGCGCGGGCAGCCCCGAGTCCACCGCGCCGCCCGCGAAGACGTCCGGGTAGTCCGCCAGCAGGTCGGCGGTCATGCCGCCGCCCGCCGACAGGCCGGTGACGTACACGCGACGGCTGTCCGAGCCGTACTGCGTGACGGCGTGGCCGACCATCGACACGACGGACGCCGCCTCGCCCTTGCCGCGGGTGTCCTTCGCGGGGTCGAACCAACTGAAGCAGGACAGCGAGTTGTTGGCCGAGCTGGTCTGCGGCAGCACGAGCGCGAAGCCCCACAGATCGGCGTACTTCTGCCAGCCGGAGTTGGCGAAGTAGTCGCTCGCGCTCTGCCCGCAGCCGTGCAGCGCGACCACGACGGGCGCGTTCGCGGGCAGACCGGCGGGTGCGTACTCGTACATCGCCAGATTGCCGGGGTTGGAGCCGAAGGACGAGACCTGGGTGAGACCGGCCGCGGCGGCCGGACCTGCGGTGACGACCGCGCCGAGGCAGGCGGTGAGCAGGGCGAGGACACCGAGGAGCGCGGTGGTCACGGCGCGGGCGGTACGGGGGAGGGGCGAACGGGCGCTGCCGGGCGGCGGGTTGGGGGGCATGCGGACTCCTCGGGACGGGGGCGGCTCACGATCGGCGGACACCGGCACGTCGGACGACAGCGGTAGGGGGCGTTCCTGATGTGACGGGGACCACGTGTCGGCTGGACGGTAGAACCGCCGCGGCGGCCCCAGACACGTGAAGGACCGCCACCCCTGCGCGGCGGAAGTGGGGGCCGCCGCCATTGCGTCCGCCGCGCCGCGGTGCGCCCGGCGGCGCGGCCGACCGGCCGCCGCCCGCGCCGCGCGGCCGTACCGGCATGGGCCCTGGAGGGCCCGCGCGACATGGCTGCGGACGCCACCTCGGGACGGGGAAGTATGGTCTCCGGCCACGTGTGCGGGCCCCCGCATCGTTTCTAGCGTGGCGGCCATGGAGAGCACTCAGAGCCCCGGCGCCGAGGGGCCGCCCGCTGCGCCGCCCGCCGCAGTCACCCCCGACGACCCGCCCGGCGCGCGGTTCCTGGCCGGGCGGACCGCCCTGGTCACCGGAGCCGCCAGCGGTATCGGACGGGCCTGCGCGGTGGCCCTCGCCGAGGCGGGCGCCGCCGTCTACGTGGTGGACATCGCGGCGGACGCGGCCAAGGAAGTGGCGGCGGAGATCGGCGGCACCTGCTGCGTCACCGACCTCGCCGACCCCGCCGCCGTGGACGCGCTGCCCGACGACGCCGACATCGTGGTCAACAACGCGGGCCTTCAGCACATCGCGCCCGTCCACGAATTCCCCCCGGAGCGCTTCGCGTTGATCCAGCGGGTGATGGTCGAGGCGCCGTTCCGGATCCTGCGCCGCACCCTGCCGCACATGTACGCGGGCGGCTGGGGCCGGGTGGTCAACATCTCGTCGGTGCACGGCCTGCGCGCCAGCCCGTACAAGTCCGCGTACGTCGTCGCCAAGCACGCGCTCGAAGGGCTCAGCAAGACCGTCGCGCTCGAAGCCGCGCCGCACGGTGTGACCAGCAACTGCATCAACCCCGGCTATGTCCGCACCCCGCTCGTCGAGGACCAGATCGCCACCCAGGCCGTCGCGCACGGCATCCCCGAGGCGGAGGTGGTGACCCGGGTGATGCTGGAGCGCACCGCGATCAAGCGGCTGATCGAGCCGGTGGAGGTCGCGGCGGCGGCCCTGTGGTTCTGCTCCCCGCACACTGGCTACATCACCGGGGCCTCGCTGCCGCTGGACGGCGGGTGGACCGCCCACTGACCCGCGCGCACCGAGCCGACCGTCGGGCCAGCCACGGGCCGATCACGGGCCGACCGCGAGCCGACCACGAGCCGGCCACCGGGCGGCCCACTGATCCGGCCGTCGATCCGGCTACTGATCCGGCCACTGACCTCGCGTTTTACTGCGGCCGGTCGATAGGGTCGGCGTCTGCGGCGGCCGTCGTCCCGTCCCGGCGGGGCGGCGAGCCCCACCGCGCGTCCGTCGCACCAGCCGTGCGGCGCGACGGTCCCGACCGCCGCGCCGCACGGACCGTTCTTCGTCCCTCCGGCACGGTGACCCCTGATGTCCGCAGAATCCGCAGATCCCGCAGCCGTACCGGCGCCCGAGTCCGTAGCGGCACCGGCACCTGCACCCGCCCTCGGGCCCGCGGCCGCGGCCGCGCCCATCGCCCGCCATATGCGTCGGCTGCTCGAAATGGTCGCGGCCGACGCGCCCGCGGAGGACTTCGGGGCGGTCGCCGCGCAGGCGAGGATCAACGGGGCGGGCGCGTCCGACCTGTCGGAGCTGGAACAGGCCACCGGGATCGCGCTGCGGGTCCGCCGGGTGCTGCGGCAGCACCGCCGCCGCGAGACCGAACTCGCCGCGCTCTTCGACACCGCGAGCGACCTGGCCGCGCTCCGCGACCTCGACGCCGTCCTCCAGTCCATCGTGCGCAGGGCCAGGATGCTGCTCGGCACGGACACCGCGTATCTGACGCTGCGTGACGAGGAGGCGGGCGACACGTACATGCGGGTCACCGACGGCTCGGTCTCACCGCTCTTCCAGAACCTCCGGCTGTCGTACGGCGACGGTCTCGGCGGTCTGGTCGCGCTCACCGCCCGCCCGTACGCGACCCCCGACTACCGCACCGACGAGCGCTTCCGGCACACCGGCTCGATCGACGAGGGCGTGCTGGACGAGGGCCTGGTCGGCATCCTGGGGGTGCCGCTGCTGCTCGGGTCGCGCGGCGCGGGCGGTCACGCGGGCGGCGCCGTCGGCAGCGACGTGATCGGGGTGCTCTTCGCCGCCGACCGCACCCCGCGCCCCTTCTCGCCCGACGAGGTCGCGCTGCTGTGCTCGCTGGCCGCGCACGCCGCCATCGCCATCGACACCGCCAAAGCCATCACCGACCTCGCCGAGGCGGGCGCCGTGATCCGCGAGCACGCCGCCGCGATGCAGCGCGCCGAGGAGGCGCACGACCGGCTCACCGACCTGGTGCTGCGCGGCGGCGACCTGTCGGAAGTGGCCGCCGCCGTCGCGGGACTGCTGGACGGCGCCCTCACCATCCACGACCCGGAGGGCCGACAACTGGCCGCCGTCGGGCGCGGCGGCGGCGACTTCGACGGTCTGCCCCCGCAGCCGGCGGCCCTGGTCAGGCACGCCGCCGACTCGCACGCCGCGGCCCGCGCGGTGTTCCGCGACGGCCGCTGGACCTGCGCCGTGCTCGCGGGACAGGAACTCCTCGGCAGCCTCGTGCTGTACGGGCGCGAACGGCTCGACGACTCCGACCGGCGGCTGTTCGAGCGCGCCGGGGTCGTCACCGCGCTCCTGCTGCTGCTCAGCCGCTCCGTCGCGGAGACCGAGAACCGGGTGCGCGGCGAGCTGATCACCGACCTGCTGACCGCGGCGGGGCGCGACCCGGCCGGTCTCGTCGTGCGCGGCCACAGGCTCGGTGTCGACCTCGACCGGCCGTGCCTGCTGCTCGTCGCCGAGACCGTCACCGCCTGCCACGACAAACTGCCGGGCGCCGCCGTCCAGTACCTCTTCGGCGGCGACGGCATCAGCGCCGAGCAGTCCGGCACCGTCGTCCTGCTCCTCCCGTACGACGGCGCACCGCCCGGCGAGGCCGCCAGGGCCGCCGTCGCCCAGCTCGGCCACCTGGTGGGCGCGCCCGTCACGGTCGCCGCGGGCGGACCGGCCGCGGGACCGCGGGCCCTGGCCGACGCCCACGCCGAGGCGCTGCGCTGCCTGCGCGCCCTCCAGTCGCTCGGCCGCGTCGGCGACGGCGCGAGCGCCGACGAACTCGGCTTCCTCGGCGTGCTGTTGGGCAACGAACGGGACGTCGACTCCTACGTCACCGCGACGCTCGGACCGCTCCTCGACTACGACGCGCGACGCGGCACGGAACTGGTCCGTACCCTCGGCGCCTACTTCGCCTGCGGCGGCACCCTCACCCGTACCAAGGACGAACTCCACCTGCACGTCAACACCGTCGTCCAGCGCCTCGACCGCGTCCAGGCCCTCCTCGGCCCCGACTGGAACGCCCCCGACCGGGCGCTGGAGCTCCAACTCGCCCTCCGTCTGCACCTGTTGTCCACACCTCGCGGCTAGGGGCGGCGCCCGGCCGGGACCGCCTCCCGGCCGCGACCGCCTCCCGGTCAGCTCCTCTTCCGCGCCGCCGCGCGCAGCCGTTGCGGCAGACGGGCCACGCCGCCGGGCAGCACGTAGACGACCACGACGAACAACGTGCCGAGCAGGAACAGGGGCTGGGAGAGCGGGACCCGCAGGACCGAGGGCAGACCGGCGACCGAGCCGGAGCCCGCGAGGTCGCCGAGCCGGTGGTCGGCCCAGGTGTAGAGGACCCCGCCGATCAGCGGGCCCCAGCGCGAGCCGGAGCCGCCGAGGACGACCATCACCAGCAGCGACAAGGTGAAGTCGGAGGTGGTGGTCTGCGGGGTGGCGCCGCCGGTCAGCAGCAGATGGACGATGCCGCCGACCGCGGCCAGCGCGCCCGCCAGCACGAAGGCCGTCAGCTTGAAACCGTACGGCCGCAGGCCCAGCACCTCCACCCGGCGCTCGTTCTCCTTGATGCCCTCCCAGACCCGCCCGGTGGGGGAGCGGACCGCCCAGTGCACGACGGCGACGGTCACCACGAGGTAGGCGAGCGCGATCCAGTAGAGATTGACGGTGTGCTCGATGCCGACGAGTGACGCGGGCAGCCTGTCCGCGGGCACCGCCCGGCCCTCCTCGCCGCCGGTCACCCCGCCCGGGTCGCGCTCCACCAGGATCGAACCGGCCTGCGCGAAGGCGAGCGTGACCATCGAGAAGGCGATCCCGCTCACCCGCAGCGACACCGAGCCCAGCAGCGCGGCCAGCGCGATCCCGAAGAGCAGCCCCAGCACGGCGGCGGCGCCGAACGGCAGCCCGGCCTCGATCATGATGACGTCGGTGGCGTACGAGCCCGCGGCGAAGTACAGCGCGTGGCCGAACGAGAGCAGGCCCGTACGGCCGAGCAGCAGGTCGTATCCGGTCGCGAGCGCGCCGAACACCAGGCACAGCGCGAGGAGTTGAAGGCTGCCCGCGCTGCCGATCGGCCCGTCGAGCAGGCCCGGCAGCGGCAGCGAGCTGTACGGGGCCGCGAGCAGCGCGGCCAGGGCGGCGGCGGGCCACCAGCGGGTGACCCGGCGCAGTTGTCCGGCCGGCGCGGGCGCCGCCTGGACGCGCGGCTCCTCGCGGGTCGGGGTTGCGGTGGTCATGCGAGCCTCCCGGTGGCGCCGTGCGGCCGGAGCAGCAGCAGCGCCGCGAGCAGGACGACGACCGCGAGATCGCCGAGCCCCGACGCGGTGTAGTAGTTGGCGAACTGCTGGACGAGGCCCACGCCGACGGCCGCGAGCGCGGCGCCCGACACCGACCCCATGCCGCCCATGACGACCACGACGAAGGCGAAGATCAGCAGCGAGGTGCCCTGGCCCGGGTCGACCGAGCCGTAGTACAGCCCGCCCAGCGCGCCGCCGAGCGCCGCCGCGGCCCCGCCGATCGCGAAGACCAGGGTGAAGGCGCGCCGGACGTCGATGCCGAGCGCGGTGACCATCGCCCGGTCCTCGACCCCGGCCCTGACGACGAGGCCGTGCCGGGTGCGGCCGAGGAACAGCCGCAGCGCCAGCAGGACGAGCACCGCGGCGCCGATCAGCACCAGCCGGTTGACGGGGACGCGCGCGCCGAACAGTCCGAAGGTGCCGGACAGGGCCGCGGGTCCGGGGAAGGTGCGCGCGTCGGCGCCCCAGATCGCCGACAGCAGCGCGGGCACCGCGAGCCCCACCCCGACGGTGGCGAGGACCTGCTCGCGCGGCCGTTCGTACAACGGGCGGATCAGGGCGAGTTCGAGCACCATCGCGGCGACGGTGCCCACAGCGGTGCCGAAGGCGACGGCGAGGACGAAGCCGAATCCGCCGGAGCCCGCGCCCGGCAGATGCCCGGAGGCGGCCCACCAGGTGCCGTACGCGCCGATCGACAGCAGCGCGCCGTGCGCGAAGTTCAGCACGTCCATCAGGCCGAAGATCAGGGAGAGGCCGGAGGCCACCAGGAAGTACAGGGCGCCGAGGCCGAGACCGGTGGCCGTGAGCAGCACGACGGTCGACATCAGGCGCCCGCCTCCCGTGCCGCGGACGGCGGTGGGTACGACCCGGCCGCGGCCTGGACGTGCGTCCCGGCGGCGTCGGTGGCGGATTCCCTGGCGGGATCGGGTGACACGGCCTCTGCCTCTCTCACGTGCGCGTCCGCGCCCTTGCGTCCGACGCCCAGCAGCCTGCGGGTCGCCTCGGGATCGGCGAGCAGGTCGGCGGCGGGGCCGCGGTGCGCGGTCCTGCCGTCCGCCAGCACCACGCAGTGCTCGGCGAGCCGCCGTACCATCGCTAGATTCTGCTCGACCAGCAGCACCGGCACCGCCTGCGCGGCCCGCTCCAGCACCCGCGCCACCTCGGTGACGACCTTCGGCGCCAGGCCCTTGGTGGGCTCGTCGGCGATGATCAGCCGGTTGCCGTTGAGCAGGGTGCGGCCGATCGCGACCATCTGCTGCTGCCCGCCGGACAGCGTCCCCGCGCGCTGCGCCGCCCGCTGCCGCAGCTCGGGGAACAGTTCGTGCACCAGCGCGTAGGCGGGCTCGCCCGCGCCGCGCCGTTCGGCCAGCCGCAGATTCTCCGCGACGGTCAGCGCCGCGAAGACCCCGCGGTCCTCCGGCGCGTAGCCGATCCCTCGCCGCACCAGGGCGTGCGTGGCGAGCCGTACCGTCTCCTGACCGGCGAAGCGCACGCTGCCGCTGCGCGGCACCAGGCCCAGCACGCCGCGCACCGTCGTGGTCTTGCCCGCGCCGTTGCGGCCGAGCAGCGCGGTCACCCCGCTCGCGGCGACGTCGAGGTCCACGCCGTGCAGGATGTGACGGCCGCCGATGACGACCTTCAAGTCCCGTACGGCCAACAGGGGTTCGACGGTCACAGCGCCTCCCCGAGATAGGCCAGCTGCACGGTGGCGTCGGCCGTGACGGCCTGCGGGGTGTCGAGCGCGAGCAGGGTGCCGTGGTGCATCACCGCGAGCCGGTCGGCCAGGCCGAGCAGCACGTCCATGTGGTGCTCGACCATCAGGACCGTGCGGCCCTCGTCGCGGTGCAGCGAGCGGATCAGCGCGGTCAGGGCCGGCACCTCCTCGGCGCTGACCCCGGCCATCGGCTCGTCGAGCAGCATCACGCGCGGCTCGCCGACCAGCAGCACCGCCAGCTCCAGCTTCCGTTTCTCGCCGTGCGACAGCGCGCTCGACAGCGCCTCGGCGCGGTGCCCGAGCCCCGTGCGCTCCAGCACCTGCCCGACCTGCCGCGCGTATCCCGCGGCGCGCCGCCAGATCCGGTACGAGCCGCCGCCCGCCGCCTGGGCGGCCAGCCGCACATGGTCGGCGACCGTCATTCCGGGCCACAGACTGGACGTCTGGAACGTCCGCCCCAGCCCGCGCCGCGCCCTGGCCGGGACGCTCTCGGCGGTGATGTCCGCGCCGTCGAGCCCGATGGACCCCCGACTGGCCGGTACGAGACCGCTGATCAGGTTGAACAGGGACGTCTTTCCCGCGCCGTTGGGACCGATGAAGGCCAGGAACTCGCCCTCGCGCACCTCAAAGGACACCTCGTCCACGATGGTCGCGCCGCCGACCGACCAGCCCACGTCACGCAGCCGGAGTACCGGGGCCGTGCTCGTCACCGGTCAGCCCGCCATCTGCTTCGAGGGCGGGTTCACCGCGTCCTTGGGCAGCCTGCTGATCAGCTCCGGCTTCGCGGCGGCGCCCGTGCCGTTCAGCTTCGCCGTGAACATCGGCTGGAGCAGCGCGTGGTCCACCGCCCTGATCTGCTCGTCGCCCTTGGGGCCCTCGAACGACCAGCCCTCCAGCGCCTTCGCCATCGCGGTCGGGCTGTCCGCGCCGCCCGCCTCCACCGCGTGCACGATCATCTGCGCGGCGGTGAATCCGTCCGGGCTGAACAGGTCGGGCGTGCCGCCCGCCTTGGTGACGCCGTCGAGCATCGCCGTCTCCACCGCGTTGTGCGCGGCGCCGGGGAAGTAGTGCGCGAGGAAGGAGATCTTGGACCCGGCCGCGCCGAACAGCGGGTACGAGGCGGTGCCCGCCAGGCCCGTCACGACCTTGGTCGAGGTCACCACGCCCTGCTGGTCGAGCGCCGTCCACAGCGCGGGCGCGCTGGCCCCGGCCCAGGCGACGAAGACCAGATCCGGCTTCTTCGACTTGACCTGCTGCGCGAACGGCGTCAGATCGCCCGCGCTCGGCGGCGCCAGCACCGAGTCAACGGTCGCGCCCTGCCCGCCCAGCACCTCCTTCACGGCGGTGACATTCGCCTGCCCGAAGGCGGAGTTCTGGGTCAGCACGGTGACCCTCTTGCCCTTGGAGTCGCCCAGCAGCGACCCGGCGGTGAGGATGTCCTGGTACGACTGCCTGCCGGAGCGGAAGGTGTACGCGTTCACGCCGGTCAACGCGTCGGTGGCGGCGGGTCCCGCGATGTACAGCACCTTGTTCTGGGCGGCCAGCGGGGCCAGTTGGAGCGCCACGCCCGAGTCGGTGGTGCCCGCGATGATGTGCGTGCCCTTGCCGATCAGGGTCTTGGCCGCGGCGACGGCCTTCGCGGGGTCGCCCGCGTCGTCCTGCTCGACCACCTCGATCCGGTGGCCGCCCGCCGTGCCCTTGCCGTGAGTGGCGTACGCCAGACCGGCGTTGAAGCCGTCCAGATACTGCTTGCCGTAGGCGGCCAGCGGCCCGCTGCGCGAGTAGACCAGGCCCACCTTGACCGCCGAGTCGCTCGTGCCGTCGGAGGACTTGGCGCTGCCCGCCGTCCCCGCGGCGCTGCATCCGGCGAGCAGCACACCCGCGGTCAGCACGGCCAGCGCCGGTACGGTCCGAGTACGGAAGGCGCCCGGCCCGTTCGTCGGGCGCGGCCGACGGGACGCGGCCGGTTCGCTCGAACGGCTCGCTCGGCTCGATCTGTTGGTGCTCGATGTGCTGCGACGCATGGCGACCGGCTCCCGGGGAGGTGGATTGTTGCGCAAACCGTAGAAGCGCCCCGCCGAACCGGACATGTGGGCGGCACACGCTCCTTCCCCGCGAGCCATGTCGACAGGGACCATGGCGGCGCCGCTGCGCCGTCGCAAAGGTGACAGGGCGGGCGCCAGGGGCCGGGTCACGCCCGGCACGGCGGCCCGGCGCACCCTCAACTCACGCTCGACACACCCTCGATGACCCCTGCGGGGAAGGCGGACGCATGGACAAGGTGGTGGCCTCGGCCGCCCGCGCGGTGGCGGACATCCCGGACGGCGCGACACTCGCCGTCGGCGGATTCGGCCTGTGCGGCATCCCGTCGGCGCTGATCGCGGCGCTCGCCGCGGCGGGCCCGACGGATCTGCGGGTCGTCTCCAACAACTGCGGAGTGGACGACTGGGGACTCGGCCTGCTGCTCGGACTCGGCCGGATCTCGCGGGCGACCTCCTCGTACGTCGGCGAGAACAAGGAGTTCGCCCGGCGCTATCTGACGGGCGAGCTGGAGGTGGAACTCACCCCGCAGGGCACCCTCGCGGAACGGCTGCGCGCGGGCGGCTGCGGCATCCCGGCCTTCTACACCCCGGCGGGCGCCGGTACCCAGGTCGAGGAGGGCGGCCTGCCCTGGCGGTACGCGGCGGACGGCACGGTCGCGGTCGCCTCGCCGCCCAAGGAGGTACGGGACTTCGGCGGCGTACGCCATCTGCTGGAGGAGGCCATCACCGCCGACTTCGCGCTGGTCCGGGCGGCCGTCGCCGACCGGCACGGCAACTGCGCCTTCCACGCCGCCGCCCGCAACTTCAACCCGCTGTGCGCGATGGCCGGCCGGATCACCCTGGTGGAGGCCGAACGCATCGTGCAACCGGGCGAGTTGCCGCCGGACGCCGTCCATCTGCCCGGTGTGTACGTCGACCGCGTCGTGGCCGCCGATCCGACCGACAAACGCGTCGAGCGACGCACCGTCCGTACCGCCCACGCCACCTCCGACCGGGAGAACTGACCGTGCCACTCGACCGCGACCGACTCGCCGCCCGCGCCGCCCGCGAACTGCGCGACGGCCAGTACGTGAACCTCGGCATCGGCCTGCCCACGCTCGTCCCCGGCCACCTGCCCGCCGGGACCCAGGTGGTGCTGCACTCGGAGAACGGCGTCCTGGGCGTCGGCCCCTACCCGTACGACGGCGACGAGCACCCCGACCTGATCAACGCGGGCAAGGAGACGGTCACCGTGGCACCCGGCGCCGCGTACTTCGACTCCGCCGCCTCCTTCGGCATGGTGCGCTCCGGCCGGATCGACGTGTCGGTGCTCGGCGCCATGCAGGTCTCCGCCCGCGGTGACCTGGCGAACTGGATGATCCCCGGCAAGATGGTCAAGGGCATGGGCGGGGCCATGGACCTCGTGCACGGTGCCCGCCGGATCGTGGTGGTCATGGAACACACCGCCAAGGACGGCTCCCCGAAGATCGTCGGGGAACTGACCCTGCCCGCCACCGGCCGCCGCGTCGTGCACCGCGTGATCACCGACCTCGCGGTCCTCGACGTCACCCCCGAAGGACTGCGGCTGGCCGAACTGGCCCCCGGCGTCGGCGTGGAGGAGGTACGGGCGGCGACCGGGGCGGACCTGCTGGTGCCGGACGCGGTGGCGCGGGGCTGACTGACCGCCCTGCGCCGTACGGGCCGCGGCCCGGAGGATCAGCTCCGGGCCGCGGCCGCCGTGCGCCGTACCGCGTCCGTCAGGTGCCCGGCCACCAGGCGGGCGCCGGGCTCGCCGAGCAGCACCGAGTAGTGGTTGACGCCCGGGACGAAGTGCAGGGCGATCCCCTCCGCCACCAGGCCGCTCGCCGCGATCACCTCGGGCGCGTACAGCCCGGTCGGCTCGTCCGACAGCCCCCGCTCGGCCCACAACAGCCGGGTGGGGAGGGTGATTTCGTGGATCGCGGCGAAGACGTCCGGGTTGCGCAGCTCGTCCGCCGCGTCCTCGCGGATCGCGTCCGCCCGGCACGCCGACCTCAAGTGCGGTGCCTCGCCGGTGAGATCGCGGTCGAGATACGCGGCGAGCAGCGGCCCGCCGAGCGTGCTGAACGCCGGGTGCTCCGCCCAGAAGGCGTGGTAAGCGGCGCGGTCGGCGAACTCCATCTCCAGCTTGCGCATCGCGGGTCCGACCACGGCGTGCAGCACCGCGTCGATGTCCACGCCCGCGGGTACGGGGAAGCCCAAGCCGCCGTCGACCAGCACGAGTTCGCAGTAGCGGCCCGGATCGCGGCGCGCGGCGACGCACGCCGCGTAGCCGCCCATGGAGTGCCCGGCCAGCACCGCCCGTTCGACGCCGAAGCGGTCGAGCACCGCGAGCATGTCGTCGGCGTGCCGGGCCATCGAACAGGCGCCCGCCACCTCCCGGCTGAGCCCGCGCCCGCGCAGGTCGGGCGCCAGGATCTCGACCCCGTCGAGCGCTTCGGCGACCTGCGCCCAGGCCAGGCCGTTGCTGGCGATCCCGTGCAGCGCCAGCACCACAGGGCCGCCCGCGGGGCCCGGCCAGCGCCGTACCGCCAGCCGTCCGCCCGGCACCTCGACGCCGACATCCTCGAATTCCCGCATGCGCGCTCCCGCGATCCGCTCGCGCCGTCCCGTACGGCCCGAGCAGGATAGGGGCCGATCCGGCGGCCGGGCATGGGCGCGGCCCACACAGCGGGGGTTCAGGGTGTGTGGGCGGCGGTGGTCACGCCGTAACCGGCGGTCTGCCATGTGGCGCCGTCCGCCGCGACCGCGAAGCCCTCGGTGTCGGGGAGGGATTCGAGCCAGCGGCGGGCGCGGGCGGGGCCCATCGCGTAGCCGGCGGTGGCGCGGGCGTCCGCGTCGGTCAGGCCGCGGCAGACCACGGTGAGGGAGGCGAGCGCGGGGGCGGGCGGCTGATGGGTGAAGGGGTCCAGGATGTGGCAGCCGCGCTCGGCGGGACCCGAGGTGGCGACGGCCAGTTCGCCGTCGGTGTGCACCACGCGGACCAGCGCGCCCGGCCGCAGCGGGTCGGCGACACCGATCCGCCAGGGGCCGCCGTACACCTGTACGTCGCCCCCGCCATTGAGGCACACCGCGTCGGCGCCCGCGGAGGCCAGCATGGCGACGGCCCGCTCCACCGCCCACCCCTTCACCAGCCCGGTCGGGTCGAAGCCGCCCGCGTACCCCGTACTGAACCAGCCGTGACTGAGCCGTCCGGCCGTCTCGCACAGCGCCAGCACCTCCCGCACGTCGGGGGAGCAGGCCGACATCGTGAGTGTGCCGGCGGCGAGCCGGCTGATCTGGCTGTCGGGGCGGTAGGTGGAGAAGACCTCGTCGACGTGGTGCAGCCAGGCCGCCGCCGCGTGCAGCGCCGCCGCCCCGCACGTCGAAGGAGAAGACCGTGCCCATCGTGTGTTCCACCCGGCGCGGCCGGGCCCGCGTGTCGGACACGGTCAGACCCCCGCCTTGTCCAACGCGCTCTGGAGCGACCGCACATACCCCTCGCTGGTGTACGTCGCCCCGGACACGGTGTCGATCTTCGCGCTCTGCGCGGCCAGCGTCTCCTGGGTGAGCTGCGGGATCGCGAAACCGGAGATCTCACCGTCCCTGGGATTGTCGTTCGGCAACTGAACGGCCTTCACCGCGGTGATCTTGCCGCCGGTGAGGGTGAGCCGGAGCTGGACGGGACCGTAGCGGGTCTGCGCGGTGTCGCCGTCGACCGTCCTGGTGCCCGAAGTCCCCTTCGAGGACGAGCCGTTGGACGGGCCATTGGAGGAACCGCTGGACGAGCCGTTGGAGGAACCGCTGGACGGGCCGTTGGAGGAGCCGGACGTCCCCGACGTCGCGGACGGCGCCGGTGCGGGGGCCGCGGAGCCCGCGGCCACGTCACCCGCGCTCGCCGTCGTGTGCGGCTTGAGGGTCAGCAGCAGCACCACGCCGGCGACGGTGGCCAGGGTGCTCAACAGGACGCGCCGCAAAGGGCGGGCGGGAAAGGCGCTCATGGACGGCTCTCACCTCGGTTCACCATCTGGCTCACGACATGGCTCACGACATGGCTCACGGCAGGGTTCACGGCATGGTTCACGGCACGGCTCACAGTTCGAAGGACTCGTGATGGATGTGGCGGGCCGGGACACCCGCCGCGCGCAGCGCCTCGTACGACGCCCGCGCCATTCCGGGCGGCCCGCACAGGAACACGTCGTGCCGCGCGATGTCCGGCAGCGTGGCGCGCAGGGTGTCCGCGCTGAGGACGGGCCGCCGGCCGTCGGGCGCGTTGACCGCGAAGTGCAGACGGGCGCCGCGCACGGCGGCGATCCGCTCCAGTTCGCCGCGCAGCGCCAGATCGGCCTCGGTGCGCGCCCGGTAGACCAGCGTCAGGTCGCCGGGCCCCGCGGGCAGCGACTCGAACAGCGCCCGCAATGGGGTCACCCCGACCCCGCCCGCGAGCAGCAGCACCTTCTGCCGGGTCCTGCGCTCCGCGGTCAGCGCGCCGTACGGTCCCTCGGCCCAGATGCGGGTGCCGGGCCGCAGCCCGGCCAGCGCCGTACTGTGCTCGCCCACCGCCTTCACGGTGATCCGCAGCAGGTCGGGACGCGGCGCGGCGGACAGCGAGTACGGGCTGGCCGTCCACCACAGGCCGGGCGTCAGGAACCGCCAGCGCAGGAACTGCCCCGGTCGCGCCGCCAGTTCGGGCAGCCGCCGGCCGCGTATGAGCACCGACACCACCCCCGGCGCCTCCCGTACCACCGACGCCACCCGCAGCCGGTGCCGCAGATTCAGCCGCTGCGGCACCAGCACCCGGTACCAGAGCGCCGCCGCCGCGACACCGAGGTACAGCGCGTACCAGAGCCCGCGCGCGACCGTGCCGCCCGCGAAGTCCGCGCCGAGCGCGAGCTGGTGCCAGAAGGCCAGGAAGATCGCCAGATACGTCAGCAGGTGCAGGTAGTACCAGGTCTCGTAGCGGACCTTGCGGCGTACCGCGCGTACCGACACCGCGCCGACGACCAGCAGGAGCAGACCGCCGATCGTGCCCTTGAGCATGTCCGGATAGGTGAACACCACCGTCCATGTCTCGCCGAGCACCGAGGCGTGCGCCTGCGCCGCGTAACCCCACAGGATCAGCGTGATGTGCGCGATCAGCAGGCAGACGGTGTAGCGCCCGGCCATCGCGTGCCAGCGCGCCACCCGGTCGCTGCCCACCCCCTGCTCAAGTGCGGGAATCCGGGCCATCAGGCCGACCAGCAGCGCGCAGCAGTAACCGGTCAGCAGCCCGGCGATCCGGCCCGCGCCGATCAGCCAGCCCGCGGGGCCGACGACCGACGACGTGTCCTGCCACCACAGCGCGATCACGGCCGCCGCGCCCGCCCAGCCCAGGGCCAGCACCACGACGGCCGGTGACCGCCTGCCGGGATACGTCACCGCGTGCCGCGCGGTGGTGCGGGGGCTGTGGGTGCCGCTCATGTCGTGCCGCTCACGGTGGTTCCCTTCCTGGTCGTACGCTTGCCACTGTGCGGGCGGAACCTCTGAGCCAGCTCTGAATCCGCGCCCCGGCCGCGGACTCACAGGTGATCCAGAGGCTCACGGCGGCCCGCGGGACCCGTGGTGACGGCGCCGCGCGGGCGGCTCGCTCACCGATCGGCGACAGGACTCACACGACCCACAGGACTCACAGGGAACGCAGAGGCGCCCGCCCTCGCCGCGCGACCGCCCGCCGGGCGATGCTGGAAGGACCATGGACATCACAGACAGCGCGGCACCGCACCCCCTCGCCCACCCGGACGGCTCCCCGGTCCGGGTCCTCGTCGTGGACGACGAACCCGACCTCGCCGAAGTGCTGTCCGGTGTCCTCGCCTACGAGGGCTGGCAGGTGCGCACCGCCGGTGACGTCGCCTCCGCGGTCGCCGAGGCGCGGGCCTTCCGTCCCGACGCGGTCGTGCTCGACGTGATGCTTCCCGACGGCGACGGCCTGTCCGTACTGCGCCGGCTCCGTGCGAGCCAGCCCGAGGTGTGCGTGCTGTTCCTCACCGCGCGCGACTCCGTCGAGGACCGCATCGCGGGCATCACGGCGGGCGGCGACGACTACGTCACCAAGCCGTTCAGCCTGGAGGAACTGCTGGCCAGGCTGCGCGGACTGCTGCGCCGGGCGGGCATGACCAGGGCGCGCGGCGACGCGGCCGTCCTCACCGTCGGCGATCTCGTCATGGACGAGGACGCGCGGGAGGTGACGCGCGGCGGGGCGGTCGTCGAGCTGTCCCCGACCGAGTTCGAGCTGCTGCGGTACCTGATGCGCAATCCGCGCCGGGTACTGAGCAAGGCACAGATCCTCGACCGCGTGTGGTCGTACGACTTCGGCGGCCAGGCACATGTGGTCGAGCTGTACATCAGCTACCTGCGCCGCAAGATCGACAGCGGTCGCGAGCCGATGATCCACACGGTGCGCGGCGCGGGCTACCTGCTGAAGGCGCCGCCGTGGTGAGGCGGCCGTCGCCGCGCACCGGCCGTCGCTCCACGCCGCTCGCTTTCGCGTCGCGGGTCCTCGTACCGCGCACGCTGCGCGCCCGGCTCACCTGCGGCCTCGTGGTGCTGCTCGCGCTGAGCTGCGCCGCCGTGGGCATCGCGGCGGTCGTCGCACTGCGGTCCTTCCTCGGCGAACGGCTCGACCAGCAGCTCTCGGAGGCCGGGGGCGCGTTCCCCGCCAGCCTGGAACACGCGCACGGCGCGGGGGAGCCGGACGCGGACAACGTCCATGTGGACACCCGCCGCCAGGCGCGCGGCACCTTCGGGGCGCGGCTGCTCAAAGGCCGGGTCACGGCCGCCGCCGTGGTCCGCGCGGGCACGGACACCACGGTACGGCTGACCCCCGACGACCGGACCGCCCTCGCGGCGGTCCCCGTCGACGGCCACTGCCACCGGGTCGATCTGTCCTCGCTCGGCGACTACCAGGTCAAAGCGGTGGCGGGCGACGACGGGGACGTCCTGATCACCGGGCTGCCCCGGCAGGGCATCGAGGACGCCGAGACGCGGCTGATCGCGGTGGAGGCGGCCGTCTTCGGCGGCGCGCTGGTCGTGGCGGGGGCCGCGGGCGCCTTCTGGGTGCGCTGGTCGCTGCGACCGCTGCGCCGGGTGGCCGCGACCGCCGCCTCGGTGACCGCGCTGCCGCTGGACAGCGGAGAGGTGGCGCTGCCCGACCGGGTGCCCGACACCGACCCCGGGACCGAGGTCGGGCAGGTCGGCGCGGCCTTCAACCGCATGCTCGGACATGTCGAGGGCGCGCTGACCACCCGGCACGCCAGCGAGGAACGGCTGCGGCGCTTCGCCGCCGACGCCAGCCACGAACTGCGCACCCCGGTCGCCGCGATCCGCGGCCACGCGGAGCTGGCGCAGCGGCACCCCGGCCCGGTGCCGCCCGGTGTGACGCGGGCACTGGACCGGATCGCGGCGGAGTCCGCGCGGATGGGCGGCATGGTCGACGACCTGCTGCTGCTCGCCCGGCTCGACGCGGGCCGCCCGCTGGCCCGTGAGCCAGTCGACCTGACGCGCCTCGTCCTCGACGCGGTCGACGACGCCAGGGCCGCGGGCCCCGGCCACCGCTGGCTGCTGGACCTGCCCGCCGAACCGGTCACCGTCACCGGCGACGCCGCCCGGCTCCAGCAGATCACCGGGAATCTGCTGACCAACGCCCGTGTGCACACCCGCGAGGGGACCCGCGTCACCGTACGGCTGCGCCACGACGGCGCCGCGACCGTCCTCACCGTCGCGGACAACGGCGGCGGTGTCCCGCCCGCCATCCAGCGCACCGTCTTCGAACGCTTCGCCCGCGCCGACCACCACCGCGCCGACGACCGGCGCGCCGACCCCGCCGCCGGCCACGGCGCCGGTCTGGGCCTGGCCATCGTCACGGCGGTCGCCGCGGCCCACGGCGGCACGGTCACCCTCACCAGCGAGCCGGGCGACACCTCTTTCACGGTGACGCTCCCGGACGCGCCGCCCGAGCGGCCGGGAGCGTCGGCGGTCTGACGCGGGGTTCCGCGAGGCTTCCCGCGAGGCCGCCGCGCCGGTCCGGACACCGCCGCCCCGGCCGTTTCCTCAGCGGGCCGACGCCACCGCCAGCAGGAACCAGCCGGTGTGCGGGATCCACTGCTCGGCCCAGCGCCAGACCTCGGCCTCGGGGGCGTCGGCGGGAAGGAAGGCGATGTCGTCCTCGTCGGTCCAGCCGGAGGTGATGCCGTTGACGATGCCGCCGGGGATGTTGGGGAAGTCCGACTCGTAGTCGACATTGTGACGGCCGCGGCCGTGCAGCATCGAGACGTCGAAGGGGTTGCGGCCGGTGATCCAGGCGAGCTGGTCGTCGGCGAAGCCGAGCAGCAGGTCGCGGTCGGCCTGCGCCGTGCCGGGCAGGTCGGCGCAGGTGTTCGCGGCGGCGGCCAGCGAGGCGATGGTGGCGTTCTCGCCCTGCCACCAGTAGCCGGTCTCGTTGTCGTGCGGGAAGAAGAAGGCGTCGCGCGGTGTGCCCCCCGCGGGCTGCACGCGCTGTCGGGGATAGCCGAAGGGATTCGGCACCGAACGGGTCCTGGCCACGGTGTCGAGCACGGCCTCCAGGGCGAGCGCGCTCGCGGCCCCGGCCTCGGGCGCGTCCGGCAGCACGGCGGCGAAGCGGGCGAGGGCGAGCGCGGGCAGCCCGGCCTCGGCGGCGTGGAAGAACGGCCGCCCCTCGGCGTCCGCTCCGAACCAGCCGGGGCCGTGCGCGGGCCGTACGTACCGCGCCAGCAGGGACCGTACGCGCAGCCGGGCCGCGTCCCGCGCCGCGGCCGGGACCGTACCGCCGCCCGCCGCGACCAGCTCGCAGGCGGCCAGCAGCGCCGTGTAGTCGTCGAGCACCGTCTCGGCCCCGCCGACGACGTATTCGGTGTTGTGCGCCTCGAGGTGCGTGAAGCCCTCGACGGCCGCCGCCAGGTACTCGGGTCCGGTGAAGTCGCCGTGGTCGTCCAGGGTCGAGGCGCGGGCGAGGGCCGCGATGGCCAGGCCGCCGCCGTGCCGGTACGCGGCCTGGTAGCGGTCGGTGCGCACGCACTCCGGGAGCGGCGCCGTCACCACGCGTTCTTCGAGCCGCTTGGTGAGCGCGTCGAAGATTCCGGTGTAGAAGTAGCCCTCGGGGGAGCGGAAGCGGACCAGGAAGTCGGCGCCCCACAGCGCCTCGTCGCGCAGCCGCGCGCTCAACGAGCGGACCAGCAGCGGGTGTCGCTCGGCGACCGCGTCCCGCGCGGCCATCATGGCCCACGCGCACAGCGGGATCTGCTGCGGACTCATGGTGCGGGTGTACGTGAGGTGGCTGAGGAATTTGCTGGTGTCGCCGCTCGCGTCGAGCCAGCCGCCGCGCGCGTCGACCTCCCGGCCGCTGTCGTCGCCCCACAGCGCGGCGCGCCGGTCCTTGCGGTCGATCTCGCCGCTGGAGCGCATCGCCTTGAAGTACGCCAGCACGTCGGACATCGTCTGCCGCTGGAGCCGGTCGGCGGCCACCTCGAAGTCGTCCGAGACACAGGCACGGCCGCGGCCGTCGACCAGGCGGACCGCGTACCGGCCGGGCGCGAGGCCGGTGGGCAGCGGCACCCGGGCGAAGGGACCGCCGTGCCAGCCGGGCACGGACTCCAGCGGGCCGGGTTCCAGCTCGTGCAGCGAGCCGCCGTCGGCGCCGAGCAACTGCACGCGCCGCGGTGCCCTTCCGTCGGGCAGGACCGCCACGACCGCGGGTGCGCCGCCGAGTCCGTAACCGAGGTGCGCTACGCGTACCGCCGAGGTCTCCAAGCCGGTTTCGATGGGCACCTGCGGGCACCGTCCCTTCTCTCGTGCCCGCAAAGGTATGCAGTGGACTGCTATTGGTCAACAGTGATCGTGGGGGCGGCCGGGCACGCGCCCGGCCGCCCGGGAACAGCGCGCGACCTCAGTGCCGGCCGCCGTCCGACCGCTTGCGGTGCAGCGTGAACGTCTCGAAGACCGACAGCTCGCCGTTCGGCTTGTTCACGTTGTAGTACGTGACGTGCATCCGCGTGGTGTCGCCCGCGTGACGGCCCGGATCGACGGTGAACGCCGCGAAGCCGTAGGGGTGGTCGACATCGCGCACGCCCGCCCAGACCGCCTGCTCCCGCACGTACGTGGCCGTCCGCTTGCCGTTGGAGCCGGGCGTCGAGGAGACCGCGGTGATGACCTTGCCGGTGCCGTCCTTGAAGAACGACTGGTTGGTCGTGCCCGACACCCCGCCGCCGCCGAGCACCATGTGCACGGTGCCGAGACCGGTGTCGATGTCGTCGGTGGCGTGCGACACCGGGTTCGGCGTCAGCGTCTCGCTGCCGCCGACCACACCGCGAACGGCCAGCGACCGCTCGTAGTTGTGCTCGTGGCCGCAGACCACCAGGTCGACGCCGTAGCGGTCGAACAGCGGCCCGTACTTCTCGCGCAGGCCCAGGTCGGCGCCGTTGGCGTCCGTCGAGCTGACCATCACCTGGTGCATGGCGACGACCACCCAGTCGATGTCGCGGTCGGCCCGCGCCGTCCGCAACTCCTTCTCCAGGAAGGCGAGTTGACGGCCGCCGGAGTAGCCGTTGATGTAGACGTCGCCGCCGTCCTGGAGGCAGTTGTCGTCGTTCTGGAGCACGATCACCCGCACCGAACCGGCGGTGAACGCGTACCAGAGGTTGGCCAGTTCGCGGTCGCTCTCGGTCGACGGGAGCTGGAAGTACGTCTGGTACGCGCCGAGGCCGAGCGGGCCGTTCGCGGACTCGATCTCGTGGTTGCCCGCGGCGGGCATCCACGGCCGGAAGCGCGCCGAACGGCTGTTGTTGGTGAAGAAGTTGTTCCAGGTGCGGACCCGGTCGACGTCCAGATTCGCGTAGCACAGGTCGCCGTTGAGCAGGTGGAACAGCGGCGCGACCTGCTCGATGCCGGTGACGATGTCCTTGGTGGCGGGCGTGGAGTTGGCGTCGAGGCCCACCGCGCCGGTGCTGGTCCAGGTGACCTGCGGCGCCGACTGGTCGCCGAAGCTGGTGAAGGTCAGCGGCTGACGGCCGCGCGGCGCGGTCCTGAAGGTGCCGCTGTCCGGCGCGGCGCCGTCGTGCGACACCAGGTACAGGTACTCGGTGCCGGGCGAGAGCCGGTCGATCGCGGCGTGGTGCACGTACACGACCCGGCCGGACTTGCCGTCGCTGTAGGAGCGGGTCCGCGCCGAGGCGACCGACCCCAGACCGTGGCTGATCGTGCCGTACCGCACCCGCGGGCGCTTGACCGGGCCGTCGGTCAGCCAGGACACCACCATCTGGCTGCCGGGGTCCTTGCCGAAGGTGAGGTGCAGCCCCTGCACCGGGGACGCGCCGCTCGCGTCGGGCGTGGGGTGGAAGGCGGGGGCGGCGCTCGCGGGTGTGCCGGACGGGGACGGCGCGGCGGCGGACGCGGGGCCCGCGGTCAGCAGCGGCGCCGCGACCGCGCCGACACCCGCGGTGCCGAGCAGGCCGACGACCGTACGGCGGCTGAGGCGGTCTCCTGACGGACCCGGTGTCTCCATCTGTGCGACCATCGTTGCTCCTTGGTGCGGTGCGGGGTCTCGCGACACGAACCTCCGAAGGCTCCCGCCCGTCGGCGACGGCCAGTTGAACGCCGCCTGTCGCACACGCGGCGGAATCCTGTGACCCGCCGGGCGCGGCGAGAACCCGCCCCCCCCCGTCGAGCGAACGGCCGTGTGCGCCGGGCCTGTTCGTGACGCGTACCGCCCGCTGTCACGCGCCGGACACCGGCAGGTCGCCTGTGGTCGCTGCTGTGGGAGGACCCTGCACTGCGCGCATCCCCCTACCGCGAAGAGGTCCTCGGATCCATGTCTGAACTCAACCGGCGGCGGTTCCTCCAGATAGCCGGTGCCACCGCGGGCTTCACCGCCCTGTCCAGCAGCATCGCCCGCGCCGCCGCGATCCCGGCCAGCCGCAGGACCGGCACCCTCAAGGACATCGACCACATCGTCGTCCTGATGCAGGAGAACCGGTCCTTCGACCACTACTTCGGCGCGATGAAGGGGGTCCGCGGCTTCGGCGACCCGCGCCCGGTGTCCCTGCCCAACGGCAAGTCGGTGTTCCACCAGCCGGACGGCGACAAGGAGGTGCTGCCCTTCCACCCGGACGTGGACGACCTCGGCCTCCAGTTCATCGAGGGCCTCAACCACGAGTGGATCGGCAGCCACGCGGCCGTCAACGACGGCAAGTACGACCAGTGGATCCCCGCCAAGGGCACCGGCACGATGGCGCACCTGACGCGCGGCGACATCCCGTTCCACTACGCGCTCGCCGACGCCTTCACCGTCTGCGACGCGTACCACTGCTCGTTCACCGGCGGCACCGACCCCAACCGCTACTACATGTGGTCGGGATACACGGGCAACGACGGCAGGGGCAACGGCCCCGTGCTCGACAACTCCGAGGCCGGGTACGACTGGACGACCTACCCGGAGCGGCTGGAGAAGGCGAAGATCTCCTGGAAGGTCTACCAGGACATCGGCGACGGCCTGGACGGTGACCACTCCTGGGGCTGGATCCCGGACGCCTACCGCGGCAACTACGGGGACAACTCCCTGCTCTACTTCGACAATTACCGCAACGCTAAGCCCGGCGACGCGCTCTACGAGAAGGCCCGCACCGGAACCGACGCCAAGGCGGGCGACGGCTTCTTCGACGTGCTCAAGGCCGACGTCACGGCGGGCAGGCTGCCGCAGATCTCCTGGATCGCCGCGCCCGAGGCGTTCTCGGAGCACCCCAACTGGCCCGCGAACTACGGCGCCTGGTACATCTCGCAGGTTCTCGACGCGCTCACCTCCAACCCCGAGGTGTGGAGCAGGACCGCGCTGTTCATCACCTACGACGAGAACGACGGGTACTTCGACCACGTCGTCCCGCCCTTCGCCCCGCTCACCGCGGACGGCGGCGCCTCCACCGTCAGCACGCGGGGTGAGATCTTCCCGGGCAACGGCACCTACGCGGCCGGCGCGTACGGGCTCGGCCAGCGCGTCCCGATGCTGGTGGTCTCGCCCTGGAGCACCGGCGGCTACGTCTGCTCCGAGGTCTTCGACCACACCTCGATCATCCGCTTCATGGAGCGCCGCTTCGGCGTGCACGAGCCCAACATCTCGCCCTGGCGGCGTACCGTCTGCGGCGATCTGACCTCCGCCTTCGACTTCAAGCTCACGCGGGACCGGCCCCCGCACCTGCCCGGCACCGACGGCTACCGGCCGCCGGACGGCGACCGGCACGACAGCTACGTCCCGGTGCCGCCCGCCCGCCAGGCCGTGCCCACGCAGGAGCGCGGTGCTCGGCCGACCCGCCCGCTGCCGTACGCGCCGTTGGTCGACGCGGCCGTCACGCCGTCCACCGGCCTGGTCACCCTCACCTTCGGCGGCGGTGTCGCCGCGGGCGTCTGCTTCCACGTCACCGCCGCGGACCGCGCCGACGGCCCGTGGACGTACACCACCGAGGCGGGCAAGAAGCTCTCCGGCGCCTGGGAGACGGCCGCGACCGGCGGCGGCTACGACCTCACCGTGCACGGCCCCAACGGCTTCCTGCGCGCCTTCCGCGGCGCGGTCGCCACATCCGGCGCGGAGGTGACGGCCCGTCACGACGCCGCGAGCGAAAGGGTGGAGCTGACCATGAGCAACTCCGGCCGCCGCGACGTCCGGCTCACGGTCACCAACTCCTACGACGGCCGCCACCACACGTACGTGGTCCGCGCCGGGCGCCGCGAGACGCACTCGGTCGACGTCCGCGCGGGCAAGCGCTGGTACGACCTCACGGTGGTCGCCGACCACGACGCCGCGTTCCTGCGGCGCTTCGCGGGACACGTCGAGACGGGCCGCCCCGGCGTGAGCGACCCGGCGATCAGGACGCACTGACGGCGACCTGGGCAGCAGCGGCCGTCTCACCATCCAGCTCCGCGACGGCGACGTCGTCCTCGGCCCCGGTGAGCTGTACGTCGTCCCCGAGGGCGTCGAGCACTGCCCCCGCGCCGACGAGGAGACCGCCATCCTCCTGCTGGAGCCCGCGGGCATGCTGGAGCCCGCGGGCACCCTCAACACCGGCAGCGGGGGCGGCCCGCTGACCCTGGCGGCCGTCCCGCTGGACTGAGGTCTCCCGCGCGGCTTCAGGTCTCCCGGTGGGCCGCGGTCAGAAGGACTTCCTGGAGGACCCGGGCGGCCCGTGGCGGAGCCACGTCACTGCGGTGGGCCAGGGCGATGGTGCGGCGCAGCCCCGGCCGGGCCAGCGGTGTGACCCGCAGGTCGTGACCCGCGCGGGCGGCGACCATGCTGGGGACGACGCCCAGACCGAGCCCGGCCCGCACGAAGCCGAGCACGGCGTCCATCTCGCCGCCCTCGACGGTGAGGTAGGGCTCGAAGCCCGCGGAGCGGCAGGCGGCGAGGGTCAGGTCGCGCAGGTCGTAGCCGTGCCGGAACATCACCATCGGGCGGCCTTCGAGGTCGGCGATCCTGACCGGTGAGCGCGGCGGCTCGGCCGCGGCCGAGGAGATGACGACCAGATCCTCCTGGAAGAGCTCGACGGTGGTCAGGGCGGGCGACGGGTTCGGCAGCGGCAGCACCACCAGCGCCAGGTCGAGGCCGCCGCGCGCCAGCTCCCGTACGAGATCGTGCGACCCGCTCTCCTCGATCAGCAGCCGCACCCCGGGGTGCCGGTCGTGGAAGACGCGCAGCACGTCGGGGAGCAGGCCGGTGCACAGGCTCGGGGTGGCGCCGAGCCGGACCCGGCCGCGCCGCAGCTGAGCCAGCTCCAGCACCTCGTGGCGGGCGGTTTCGGCGTCGGCGAGGATCCGCCGGGCCAGCGGCAGCAGCGCCTCCCCGGCGTCGGTGAGCGCGATGTTGCCGCGCGCCCGGCTGAACAGGGGCGCGCCCAGCTCCGTCTCCAGCGCGCGGATCTGCTGCGACAGCGACGGCTGCGAGACATGCACCCGCTCGGCGGCGCGGGTGAAGTGCCGGGCGTCGGCGACGGCCACGAAGTACGCGAGCTGCTGGAACTGCATGGGTCCCACGATAACCCGGCGATAGGCCCAGGCTATGGACACGAGCCAGATCATGTCTTGGACCACTCGACTCCGGTGACCGTAACGTCTGTGGACATGGCACTGGCAACGCGGACGGACCGACGTCCGTCGATGGCGCGCACGGTCTGGGGCTCGACCGTCGGCAAGAAGACGATCATGGCGGTGAGCGGCCTGATCATGCTGCTGTACCTGGTCGTCCACATGTTCGGCAACCTCAAGATCTTCTTCGGGTCCGGCAGCTTCAACGAGTACGCGCACTGGCTGCGCACCATCGGAGAGCCGTTCCTGCACTACGAGTGGGCGCTGTGGATCATCCGCGTCGTGCTGGTCGCCGCCGTCGTGCTGCACGGCGTGTGCGCGTACCAGCTCAGCCGCCTCGACCGGCGCGCCCGGCCGGTCGCCTACGCCCATCCGCGGCCGCGCGCCAGCTACGCCACCCGCACCATGCGCTGGGGCGGCGTGATCCTGCTGCTGTTCATCGTCTGGCACATCCTCGACCTGACCACCGGCACCGTGCAGCGCGGCTTCGTGCCCGGCCACCCGTACCAGAACGTCGTGGCCGCCTTCCACGACTGGTGGAACAACGTCATCTACATCGTGGCGATGCTCGCCCTCGGCCTGCACATCAGGCACGGCTTCTGGAGCGCCGCCCAGACCCTCGGCGCGGGCAGTGCCACCCGTGACCGGGTGCTCAAGGCCACCGCGAACGCACTCGCACTGGTGCTGACGGCCGGCTTCATCGCCGTACCCGTCGGCGTCATGACCGGAATCGTGAGCTGACTGACATGCCCGAGACCTCCGAGACCCCCGACAGCCCCGAGCTTTCCGCGACGACCGCCGCGACCGACGCCGCGCCCGCGCCGTCCGGCTCCGCGCCGTCCGACTCCGCGCCGTCCGACTACGCGCGGTACGCGACCGGCGAGCCCCTCGCCGACACCAAGGCACCCGAAGGCCCGATCGAGGACCGCTGGGACACCCGCCGCTTCACCGCGAAGCTGGTCAACCCCGCCAACCGCCGCAAGCACACCGTGATCGTCGTCGGCACCGGGCTCGCGGGCGGCTCCGCGGGCGCCACACTCGCCGAACAGGGCTACCACGTCGTGCAGTTCTGCTACCAGGACTCCCCGCGCCGCGCCCACTCGATCGCCGCGCAGGGCGGCATCAACGCCGCGAAGAACTACCGCAACGACGGCGACTCCGTCCACCGGCTCTTCTACGACACCGTCAAGGGCGGCGACTTCAGGGCCCGCGAGTCCAACGTCCGCCGCCTCGCCCAGATCTCGGTGGAGATCATCGACCAGTGCGTCGCGCAGGGCGTGCCCTTCGCCCGTGAGTACGGCGGCCTGCTCGACACCCGCTCCTTCGGCGGCGTCCAGGTCTCCCGCACCTTCTACGCCCGCGGCCAGACCGGCCAGCAACTGCTGCTCGGCGCCTACCAGGCGCTGTCCCGGCAGATCGCCGCGGGCAACGTCGAGATGCACCCGCGGACCGAAATGCTCGACCTGATCGTCATCGACGGCAGGGCCCGCGGCATCGTCGCCCGCGACCTGATCACCGGCGAGATCCGCAGCCACTTCGCGGACGCCGTGGTGCTGGCCTCCGGCGGCTACGGCAACGTCTTCTACCTGTCGACCAACGCCATGAACTCCAACGCGACCGCCGTCTGGCGGGCGCACCGGCGCGGCGCGTACTTCGCCAACCCCTGCTTCACCCAGATCCACCCCACCTGCATCCCGCGCACCGGCGACCACCAGTCCAAGCTCACGCTGATGAGCGAGTCGCTGCGCAACGACGGCCGGATCTGGGTGCCGCGCACCAAGGGCGACACCCGCCCGCCCGGCGAGATCCCCGAGGACGAGCGCGACTACTACCTGGAGCGGATCTACCCCTCCTTCGGCAACCTCGTACCGCGCGACATCGCCTCCCGCGCCGCGAAGAACGTCTGCGACGAGGGCCGCGGCGTCGGCCCCGGCGGCCAGGGCGTCTACCTGGACTTCGCCGACGCCATCGCGCGGATGGGCCGCAGGGCGGTCGAGGAGAAGTACGGCAACCTCTTCGAGATGTACGCGCGGATCACCGCCGAGGACCCGTACGAGGTCCCGATGCGGATCTACCCGGCCGTGCACTACACGATGGGCGGCCTGTGGGTGGACTACGACCTCCAGACCACCGTGCCCGGCCTCTTCGCGATCGGCGAGGCCAACTTCTCCGACCACGGCGCCAACCGGCTCGGCGCCTCCGCGCTGATGCAGGGCCTGGCCGACGGCTACTTCGTGCTGCCGGCCACCATCAACGACTACCTGGCCCGCCACCCGGGGCGCGAGGAGATCGGCGCCGAACACCCCGTCGTCCAGGAGGTCCTCGCGGAGACCGAGGACCGGCTCAATCTGCTCCTCGCCGTCGACGGCGACCGCACCGCCGACTCCTTCCACCGCGAGATCGGCGAGCTGATGTGGGAGTTCTGCGGGATGGCCAGGACGGAGGAGGGGCTGCGCAAGGCGCTGGACCGGATTCCGCAGATCCGGGACGAATTCTGGCGCCGGATCAAAGTGCCGGGCAGCGGCGCGGAGTTCAACCAGTCGCTGGAGCGCGCCAACCGCGTCGTGGACTACCTGGAGCTGGCCGAGCTGATGTGCCTCGACGCGCTGCACCGCGCCGAGTCCTGCGGCGGCCACTTCCGCGAGGAGTCCCAGACCCCGGACGGCGAGGCCGCCCGCCGGGACGAGGAGTTCTCCTACGCCGCCGCGTGGGAGTTCACCCGGACCGGCGACGCGCCCGTCCTGCACAAGGAAGACCTCGTCTTCGACTACGTACACCCCACCCAGCGGAGCTACGCATGAAGCTCACCCTGCGCGTCTGGCGCCAGAAGAACACCGAAGCGCCCGGCGCCATGGCCACCTACCAGGTCGACGACGTCTCACCCGACATGTCGTTCCTGGAAATGCTCGACACGCTCAACGAACGGCTCACCGTCGAGGGCGAGGACCCGGTCGCCTTCGACCACGACTGCCGTGAGGGCATCTGCGGCGCGTGCAGCCTGGTGATCAACGGCGACGCGCACGGCCCGGAGCGCACCACGAGCTGCCAGCTCCACATGCGGTCCTTCCGGGACGGCGACACCATCGACGTCGAGCCGTGGCGGGCCGCCGCCTTCCCCGTCGTCCGCGACCTGGTCGTGGACCGCTCGTCGTTCGACCGGATCATCCAGTCCGGCGGCTACGTCAGCGTGCCCACCGGCGCGGCGCCCGAAGCACACGCCACGCCCGTACCCAAGGCCGCCGCCGACTCCGCGTTCGAACACGCCGAGTGCATCGGCTGCGGCGCCTGCGTCGCCGCCTGCCCCAACGGCTCCGCGATGCTCTTCACCTCCGCGAAGGTCAACCACCTCAACGTGCTGCCGCAGGGCGCGCCGGAGCGCGAGACCCGTGTCCTCGACATGGTCGCGCGGATGGACGAGGAGGGATTCGGCGGCTGCACGCTCACGGGGGAGTGCGCCACCGCCTGCCCCAAGGGCATCCCGCTGACCTCGATCACCGCGATGAACAAGGAGTGGCTGCGGGCGGCCCGCAAGGTCCCACGCCGTTAGGAACCTTCGGGGTCCCCACGCCGTTGGAACCTCAGAGGTTGGTGAGCTTGGTGTACGGGCTCATGATGCGCTTCTGGAGCGAGCCGAAGTCGACGATCACCGCGACGCCTTCCTCGACTCCGGTGACCCGGCCGAGGCCGTACACATCGTGGGTGACCCGATTGCCCACGGCGAACTCCTTCGGTGGCGGCGCCACCGGGGCTTTGAAGGGACTGGTGGGCAAAAAGCGCTTCGCTGCATCAGGCTTTGTCATTGTCACCAGTATGCGCCAGTCGGCGGTCCGATTGTCCCGTCGGACGACGCATCTGCGACTACCCGCCAGCCGTCCTTGACCCGTATAGACCTGTCTGTCTACCCTCGGTGGGTATCGCCCAGGACAGGCGGACCGCGGCAGATCCCCCCAGGTCACCTCGGGTCCATCCAGGTTCTACTCATGGAGCCCCCCATGGCACGCACGGTCAAGACACCCGGTCCCGACCACCCCATCACGGTCGAGCCGAACCCGGAGCGCATCGTGGTCAGGGCCGCGGGCAAGGTCATCGCCGACACCACCCACGCCCTGACCCTGCGCGAGGCCGACTACCCGCCGGTGCAGTACATCCCGCTCGCCGACGTCGAGGCCGACGCCCTGCGCCCGACCGAGTCCCAGACGTACTGCCCCTACAAGGGCGACGCCTCCTACTACTCCCTCGTGACCGCGGACGGCGAGATCACCGACGCGGTGTGGACGTACGAGAAGCCGTACGACGCGGTCGGCACGATCGCCGGACACGTCGCCTTCTACCCGCAGCACGTCGAGGTCGCCGCGCGGTAGCGCTCGCGTGGCAGTGGCCGCGTCGCAGCCGTCGCACGCGAGAAAGGAGGGCCCGTCCGGTCGGACGGGCCCTCCTCGCGTGCCGTGCCTCAGTCCCGGTATCCCACGGGCTCGCGGGGCCGCTCAGGGGTGCGCGGGTCCCGCCGAGACCGGATCGGACCCCGGGCGAGTCGGTGCGCGCCCAGACCGGCCAGAGCGGCCAGCAGACCGCCGCCGCCGGTCCACAGCCAGCGCGGCGACCACCAGGTGCCCGCCCAGCCGTCGCCCGGCGCCACATGCGGCGCGTACGCCGACACCACGGGCGTCACCGAGCCGTCGACCGCCTGCTGCCCCGCCGTGCCCTCCGACGTGGCCTTCACGGCCGCCTTGACCGGCTGGCCGAGGTCGGCCGCGGGCAGGTCGAGCACGGTCAGCCGCAGGAAGTAGCCGCCGCGCAGCGGATCGTTGGACCAGGTGTCGGCCCACGAGCGGATCGCCCGCAGGTGGCAGACCAGCTCGACCGAGCCCGCGTCGGCCGCCACGGACCTGCTCTGCGCGCCGTATCTGCACGGCTGGCGGCGCCGCAGCCCGTCGTACACATCGAGCTGCCAGGTGGACGCGCCGTGCCGGGCCGCGGTCTCGGGGAAGGTGACGGTGGCCTTCACCGTCACGTTCTGCCCGCTGTCGGCGGGGAACGTCCAGTACAGGTAGTCGCCCGCCGACGCGTCCGCAGTCGCCTCCTGCCCCTGCCGGACGACGGCGGCGGTACGGAAACTCGTCCCCGCCTCCGTCGGCGCGGTGTCGCCGTCGCCGGGAGCGGCCGTACCCGTGCTCGCGCTCGGGTCGGCCGACGGGTCGTCGGCGACCGCGCCGCCCGCGCTCAGGGCCAGCGCCGCGGCGGCCAGCAGCCCCGCCGCGGTGACCGTCAGCAGCCGTACGGCCTTACGTGGTGACGTACGCATCAGACGGTCCTCCCCGTGTTCAGACGCCAGCGGGACACCCAGCCCGACAGCAGGCCGAGGACCGCGCCGGCCACGGCCAGCGTGCCCAGCAGCCACCAGCCGCGCCCGAGGCCGAAGAAGGCCACGTCGGAGGGCTGGTCGGGGGAGTCCACCAGGTCGATGGAGAGCTCCACCGGCAGACCGGGGGTGGTCTTGACCGACGGCGCGGCCGAGAAGGAGTTGCCGACCTGGAGGCAGACCGTCTCCGGCGGGGTGTCGGAGTCCGCGTGCGGCTTGGGGTAGCGGATACCGGCGGACACGACGTCGGTACGGCCGGTGCCGCCCTCGTCGTCCCTGACGATCTCCCGGCCGTGCGTGGTCACGCCACGCAGCAGGACGCCGTAGTTCGCGTTCACCGCGCGGTCGGCGGAGACGCTCACCGAGGCGCGCAACTCCTGCCCCGGCGGCACGTCCACCCGGTACCAGCGGTTCTCCGAGAACAGCTCGCGGTCGGTGTAGATCCCCGCCTTGAGCTGCGGCGCGTCCGCGCACTGCGCGGCGCCCCGGGCGGCCACCGGAGCCACCACGGCGTCGGTGCTGCGGCCCACCAACTGCTTGACCTTGGTGGTGAGCTGCTGCCGGTGCTGGACGGCGGTGTACGTGCCGCCGGTCGCCTCCGCGATGCACGTCAACTGGTTACGGGTCGAGGAATCCGGGATCAGGCCCAGCGTGTCGATGACCAGATGGATGCCCTTGGCGGCGATGTCCCGCGCGACGTCGCACGGATTGAGCGGCGCGCAGGTGTCCTCGCCGTCGGTGATCAGCACCAGGCGGCGGGTGCCGTCGCCGCCCTGGAGATCGTCGGCCGCCTTGAGCAGCGCGGGGCCGATCGGCGTCCAGCCGGTGGGCGCCAGCGTCGCCACCGCGGCCTTGGCCTCGGTGCGGTTCAGCGGGCCGACCGGGTAGAGCTGCCGGGTGTCCTTGCACCCGGTCTTGCGGTCGTTGCCCGGATAGTCGGCGCCGAGCGTCCTGATGCCCAGCTCCACGTTCTCCGGCACCGAGTCCAGCACGTCGTCGAACGCCTGCTTCGCGGCGGCCATCCGCGACTGCCCGTCGATGTCCTTCGCCCGCATGGAGCCGCTGACATCGAGCAGCAGTTCCACCTTCGGGGCGGCTTGCGCCGTCGGCGTCGCCGGTGTCGTGGGTTCGTCGGCGACCGCGCTCGCGGGCAGCAGACCGCAAGCCAGGACGACCAGCAGGCCGCAGCCAACTCCGGCCGTCAGTAACCTTCTTATGATCATCGCCGGATCGTAGTGAAGGTAGTGTCAAAACCTGAAGTCGGCCGGTCGGCGGCCGGTGCGGGACCGTGCCAAAGCGGACGGACGGGGACGGACCACGGGCGGGGACGACGAGCGCGCGCCGGGCCGGGGAGCCGCCGGGGCCGCGCGCCGGCAGGTGGTGCGCCGGGGGTGGACGTGCGCGGCGATCTCAGTAAAGTGGCGGATATGACGCTACTGGCCGGTAGGAAATGTTTCCGGGTGCTCGAACCGCTGCACTCGATGGTGTACTTCGCGCCCGAGACGCAGGCGGCGCTGGTCGCGGCCGGGCTGGAGAACAACCGCATGTGCTACTTCGCGGGCCGCGCCGCCGCCCTCGGCCCGGTCGGCCCTGCCGTCGTGACGAGCACCTTCTACAACTTCAGCCCGTCCCTGGTGGCCCGACACATCCCGCTCGCCTGGACCCTGGCCGCCCCCGAGGACATCACCGCGGCGCGGCTGCGCGCGGTCGACGCCGTACAGCGCCGTCTGCTCGGCGACGCCGTCGACTCCCCGGAGATGGCCGAGGCCGCCGAACTCGCCCAGCGGGCCGCCGAGGCGTGCACCGGCGGCGACCGTATCCTCTACGCCGCCCACGCGGCCCTGCCGTCGCCGAAGGAGCCGCACCTGGCCTTCTGGCACGCCACCACGCTGCTGCGCGAGTACCGCGGCGACGGACACCTCGCCGTCCTGCTCTGCGCCGAACTCGACGGCCTGGAAGCCCTCGTGACCCACACCGCGACCGGCAAGGGCTTCCTGCCGGGCTTCGCCAGGACCCACCGCGGCTGGAGCGAGCAGGAATGGGACGCGGCCGTCGCCCGGCTGCGCGACCGCGGCCTTCTCGACGCCGACGGCTCGCTCACCGACCAGGGTGTCGAACTGCGCCGCCACATCGAGTCCGAGACCGACCGTCTCGGCCGCGCCCCCTACGAGCACCTCGGCGAGGCCGGCACCGCCCGTCTGACCGAGATCGCCCAGGGCCTCACCATGCGCGCGCTGGCCGCGGGCGCCTTCCCCGAGGGCGTCTTCGCGACCGGCTCCAAGCGCTGACGCACCTGTCGCCGACTCCGGGCGGCCCACCGGCCCCGGACGTCCTCCCCCCGCGTCAGCGGGGAGGCGTCGGGGCCGGGCCCGTCGAGCCGCGGACCACCAGGTGGGTGGCCAGTTCGACGTGGAGGGTGTCGACCGTGTGGCGGTCCAGGAGCCGCATCAGCAGGGAGACCGCCATCCGGCCCATCTCTTCGAGCGGCTGGCGGACGGTGGTGAGGCGGGGCACGGTGCTGCGGCTGAGGTCGATGTCGTCGAAGCCGGTGATGGAGAGGTCCTCGGGGACGCGCAGGCCGCGTTCGTAGGCGGCGCGCAGCGCGCCGACGGCGGCCTTGTCGTTGAACGCGACCAGCGCGGTCGGGGGTTGGGGGAGGTCGAGGAGTTCGCAGGCGGCCCCGTAGCCCCAGTCGGCGGTCGGCTCGATGCTGCGCAGGAGTTCGGGGGAGGGCAGCACCCCGGCGTCGGCGAGGGCCGAAGTGTGGCCCGCGAGACGGGACTTGCTGGCGAGCCAGTCGCCCGGTCCGCCGATGACGCCGATCCGGCGGTGGCCGAACTCCACCAGGTGCGCGGTGACGCTGCGGGCCGCGGCGAGGTTGGCGGCCGAGACCGAGGCGATGTCGCGGGGGAGCGGGGTGCGCGGGTCGACGACCACGAAGGGGAAGTCCTGGGCCCGCAGGACCTCCAACTCCCTTTCCGGCTCGGGCGGGACGATGAGGATCGCGCCAGCGATGCCCGGGTCGCCCGGCAGCCCCGGCAGCACCTGGACCTCGCGCGCCGCGTCGCCCGCGCTGAGCACCACGCGCCTGCCGTGCAGGTCCAGCGTCTCGGCGATCGACGAGACGATCACACCGAAGTAGTCGGTGAGGACATACGGGCAGCGCACGTAGATCGCGCCGTCCGCCGCGCCGCGCCGGACGGGGGCCGGGGCCCCCAGCCGTTCGACCGCCCGGCGGACCAGCGCCTGGGTGTCGGGGGCCACGTTGGCCTGTCCTGTCATGACCCGCGACACGGTGGCGATCGAGACGCCCGCCTCCGCCGCGATGGCGCGGACCGTCACGCGGGTGCCCGGTGACCTAGCCAACTGTTACACCCGTTCGTTTCATATGCGCAGCTTAGCGCCCCGACCCATCAGGGTCACGGCAGGATCGGTACAAGGCATTGACAGCGCACGCCGCCGACCGCTTACCTGATTTTCGCCACGGTTCCAGAAAACGTTTCATTCCGTTTCAGAGTGAGTGCTGCCCGAGGAGAACGATGAGGAGACGCGCCGTAGGTGCCGCCGCTGCCACAGCCGCCGCACTCTGCCTGGCCTGCGTACCGGCCGCCCAGACGGCCGCCGTCACCCCGACGGCCGCCACCGCGGCCTCCCCCTCCCGCCCGGCGCCGCCACCCCGCGCCCAGGTGTGGCTGACCACGGCCGACGGCGCCCAGGAACTACGGCAGCAGGCGCCGGTCGACTTCGGCCGGGGACCGTCCGACCTCACCACCATCACCGTCGACCCGAACCAGAGCTACCAGAGCGTGGACGGCTTCGGCGGCGCGCTCACCGACTCCTCGGCCGCCGTCCTGAGCCGACTGCCGCGCACGACGCGGGACTCCGCGATGCGGCAGCTCTTCGACCCCGCCCGCGGCATCGGCGTCAGCTTCCTGCGCCAGCCCATCGGCTCCTCCGACTTCACGGCCTCCACCGCCCACTACACCTACGACGACATGCCCGCGGGGCAGACCGACTTCGCGCTGCGCCACTTCAGCATCGCGCACGACCAACGGCAGATCCTGCCGCTGCTGCGCCAGGCGAAGCGGCTCAACCCCCGGCTCACCGTCATGGCCACGCCCTGGAGCCCGCCCGCGTGGATGAAGGACGGCGACTCGCTGGTCGGCGGCCACCTCAAGGACGACCCGAAGGTCTACGACGCCTACGCCCGCTACCTGGTGAAATTCGTCCAGGCGTACGCGGCGGCGGGCGTGCCCGTCGACTACCTGACGGTGCAGAACGAGCCGCAGAACCGTAAGCCCTCCGCGTACCCCGGCACCGACCTGCCCGTGCAGGCGCAGGTCAAGGTGATCGAGGCGCTGGGACCGCTGCTGCACCGGGCCAGCCCGCGCACCAAGATCCTCGCGTACGACCACAACTGGACCACGCACCCCGACGACATCAAGACCGCCGAGCAGATGGGCGAGGACCCGCAGACCGACTACCCGTACGAGGTGCTGGACAGCCCGGCCGCCCGGTGGATCGCGGGCACCGCCTACCACTGCTACTCGGGCGACCCCAGCGCGCAGAGCGCGCTGCACGACGCGCACCCCGACAAGGGCATCTGGTTCACGGAGTGCTCCGGCTCGCACGGCGCGACCGACACGCCCGCGCAGATCTTCCGCGGCACGCTGACCTGGCACGCGCGCACGATCACCGTCGGCACCACGCGCAACTGGGCGAAGTCCGTCGCCGACTGGAACCTCGCGCTGGACGCCGACGGCGGCCCGCACAACGGCGGCTGCGACACCTGCACCGCCCTGCTGACCGTCCAGCCGGACGGCACGGTCACCCCCAGTGCCGAGTTCTTCACCATCGGCCACCTGTCGAAGTTCGTCCGGCCGGGCGCGGTACGGATCGGCAGCACCAACTACGGCACGACCGGCTGGAACGGCCAGCTCACCGATGTCGCCTTCCGCAACCCCGACGGCTCCACCGCGCTCGTCGTGCACAACGAGAACGACGACCCGCGCTCCTTCGCCGTCGCCGTCGGCGACCGGACCTTCGCATACTCCCTGCCCGGCGGTGCGCTGGCGACCTTCACGTGGCCCAGATCGGCTGATCTGACCAGCCGGTCGCACGCGGTGCCGCTGAACGGCGCGAGCGCCACCTCCCAGCCCGCCGGGCAGGGCGCCCCCGACCTCGCGATCGACGCCGACGGCTCGACCCGCTGGTCCAGCGGCGCGGCCCAGACCCCCGGTCAGTACGTGCAGATCGACCTCAAGAAGCGCACCGCGTTCTCCCGCGTCGCCGTCGACAGCGGCGACAACCTCGGCGACTACGCCCGCGGCTGGCAGATCTCGACCAGCGACGACGGCGTCACCTGGCGGACGGCCGCCGCCGGTACGGGAACCGGGCAGCTCACCGTCGCCGACCTGCCCCGTAGGACCACGGCACGCTATGTGCGCGTCACATCGACGGGCACGGCGGCCAACTGGTGGAGCCTGGCCGATCTGCGGCTCTACCGCTGAGCCGAGGCGTTCAGACCCGACGCGTCACCCCGGGGCAGCCGCGACCTCCAGGAGGTCGCGGCTGCCGCCGCGTGTCACGCGTCCGCCTCCGGTACGGGACGCGCCGCCGCCTCCGGCCCGGCGTCCGCCGCTGCCGCCCGCTCCGTCCGGCGCGCCTGCCACTGCCTCGTCGCGTACAGCGCGCCGCCCGCGCCCAGGCCCCAGAAGGCGCCACTGACGCCGAAGAAGGTCACGCCCGAGACGGTGACGACGAGCGTGACGACCGCCGACTCGCGGTGGTCGGCGTCGGCCATCGCGCCGGTCAGGGAATTGCCGAGGGCGCCGAGCAGCGCGAGTCCCGCGACGGCCTCGATGACATTGGGCGGTGAGGCGTTGACGAAGGCGACCGCCGCCGCCGCGCCCAGGCCCAACAGGATGTACGCGCCGCCGGCGACGACCGCGGCCCGGTACCGCTTGCGCGGGTCGGGCCCCGCCTCCTCGCCCGCGCACAGCGCGGCGGTGATCGCCGCCAGGTTGACCGCGTGCCCGCCGAAGGGCGCCGACAGCAGGCTGAAGACGCCGGTCCAGCCGAACAGCGGCCCCGGCTCCGGGTGGTAGCCGTTGACATTGAGCACCGCGATGCCGGGGATGTTCTGCGACGCCATCGTCACCACGTACAGCGGCAGCGCGATGCCGATCACCGCGGAGGCGGTGAAGTGCGGGGTGACCAGCACCGGGTGCGGCCACAGCGGGCCGAGCGCGGCCGTGTCGATGTGCGTGGTGGCGGCGATCAGGACGACGGCCACGACCACCGCGGCGGGCACCGCGTACAGCTTCCGGACACTGCCGACGACCGCCCAGGCGAGGATCACACCGAGGCCCACCGCCGGGTCGGACTTGACCGCGTGCGCCGGAGCCAGGCACAGCGGCAGCAGGATGCCCGCGAGCATCGCGTTCGCCAGCGGCTTCGGGATCGCCGAGACCCACCGGCCGAGGGGCTTCCACAGCCCGGAGATCACGACGAGCACCCCCGTGAGCAGGAACGCGCCCACGGCCGCCGCGAATCCGCCGTGCGTACCCGCGGAGCCCGCCAGCAGCGCCGCGCCCGGCGTCGACCAGGCGATGCTGATCGGCAGCCGGGAGCGCAGGCTCAGGTAGATCGCGCACAGGCCCATCGCCACGCACAGCGCCATCAGTCCCGACGCGGCCTCGGCGTGCGACGCGCCGACCTTGCTGAGCCCTTCGAGCACCACCGCGAAGGAGCTGGAGAAGCCGACGAAGGCGGCGATCAGGCCCGCAGTCGAGGCCCGGAGGAGGCCGGAGCGCGCGGAGTCACCGCCGGGCTCGTCCCGGACGGGCTCCGGGGCGGTGGTGCGGACGGGCATCAGGTCTCCTCCGGGGCCGGCCGGCGCGCGTGGGCGGCGAGCAGGGCCGTGCGGTCGATCTTGCCGCTGGCGGTCAACGGCAGGGTGTCACAGAGCTGGATGCGGGCCGGGACCATGAAGCCGGGCAGCAGCGCGCGCAGATGGGCGCGGAGCGCCTGCGGGGTGCAGGCCGGGTCGTCGGTGACGACGAACGCCCACACCGGCTTCTCGCCGCGGGCGCTCGCGGTGACGAAGCTGCGCCGGACGGCCGGGTGCCGGTCCAGATGGTGGGCGATCTCGCCCAGTTCGATGCGGTAGCCGTTCACCTTCACCTGGTCGTCCCTGCGGCCGTGGAACACCGCCGCGCCGTCCGCCCGCAGATGCCCGTAGTCGCCCGTCCGGTACAGCCGTTCGCGTACGCCGTCGACCTCGCGCTCCACGAACAGCCGGGCGGTCAGCTCCGGCATCCCCAGATATCCGGGCGACAGACCGTCCCCCGCCAGCCAGATCTCGCCCGCGCGCCCCGGCTCGCACAGCTCACCGCCGTCGTCGCCGTCCGTGTCGATCACATACAGCCGGGTGTTCTGGATCGGCCGGCCGATCGGCAGTTCCGCCGCGTCGGCGGGGAGCGCGTCGACCCGGTGGTACGTGGCGAAGGTGGTCGACTCGGTCGGTCCGTAGACGTGCACCAGGCGGCCGGGGCCGTAGCGGCGTACGGCCTGCGCGAGCCGCGGCACCGAGGCGCGCTCGCCGCCGGTCAGCACGGTGGCCACCGTGTCGAGGGCTTCGGGTGCCTCGTCCAGCACGGAGTTGAACAGCGCCGTGGTCAGGAACAGCACATTGACCCGGCTCTCGCGCAGCACCCGCCCCAGCTTCGACAGGCTCAGCCGCGCGTCGGGGTAGAGCACGCAGGTGCCGCCGGTCAGCAGCGCGCCCCAGATCTCGAAGGTCGCCGCGTCGAAGGTCACCGGCGCCAGTTGCAGCAGCCTGCCGCCCTCGCCGAGCCGGGCGTAGCGGGCGCCGGACACCAGCCGGACCACACCGCGGTGCCGGACCGGCACCCCCTTGGGGCGGCCGGTCGAACCCGAGGTGAAGTTGACGTACGCGACGGCGTCGCCCGTGACCTCGACCTCCGGGCCGCGCTCGCTCTCCGCGACACCGCCCCGCGTCACCGGGACGGTCCGGCAGCCGTCGAGCCGGTCGGCCAGCTCCGCCGGCCGGTCGGTGAGCACCCACCGGCAGTCGGCGTCCGACAGCAGCGCGCGCAGCCGCTCGTCCGGCCAGGACGCGTCGAACGGCAGGTAGCAGCCGCCGCATTTGAGGACGGCGAGCAGTGCGACGACCAGTTCGGGAGAGCGGTCGAGGCACACGCCGACGGTCGCGCCCGGCGGGAGTCCGCGCGCCAGCAGGTCACGGGCGAGGCCGTTGGCGAGGCGGTCGAGCTGCCCGTAGCCGACCGTGCGCGCGCCCTGTTCGACCGCGGGCGCTTCGGGCCGCAGCCGCGCGCGCTCCTCGAACAGCGCGGGCACACCGCTGTCGCGCGGATAGCCGACCGCCGTGGCGTTGATCTGCCGGTGCGCGGCCAGGGCCGCCTCGGACGCGGTCACCCGGCGCAGCGCCGACACCTCCGGACGGATACGGCGTGCCGTCGGCGGTGTGCTCGACGAACCATCACGTCCCGCGCTTTCCCAGGCTCGGCGTTTGCTTGACCACCGGGCCCGCGCGCCGTAGGAGGTGACGACGGCGAAGGGGACGGCTCGGGCATCGTAATCCGCGGCCCCGAAGGAGCGCGCGCCAATTCCGATACCCGGACCGTCCCCGGCGCCGACCGGCCCGCCGCGCGGGCGGGCCGGTCGATCCGCTACCGGAGCAGGCTCTTGTACTTCGGGCAGAGATACGTGATCGCGTCCTTCGCGTCCGCGATCTCGCCGTCCGCGATGGCCTCCTTCGCCAGCTTCGGACTCGCGTCCGCGGTGTTGGCGATCCGGTCGCAGGACTCCTGGCCGGTCTGGAGAACGGCGGCCGGGTCCATGCCCTTGGGCACCTTTCCGACCAGATAGCTCTTCTGCTGGTCGGTGAACGTGCCGGTGGCCGGGGTGAGCTGGGATTCGGGCAGGGTCGACTCCTTGGCGTCGGCGCCGTTCGCACCGCCGTCGCCGCCCGGACCGGTCGAGGCCGAGGCGGACGGCTCCGCGGTGCCGTCGGGGCCGATGGCGGGCGCGGAGGAGGCCGGGCGCTCGCTGGTGGGGGCGGCGCGTTCCCGCGCCGCGTCCGCGTGTCCGCCGCCGCATCCGGCCAGGACGGCCGCGGCCGTCGTCACGATGACGACGGCCGTGGCGAACCGGCCTCTGGTCGCGGTCACGGCTTCGCGAAGGTCAGGACGAGCTGCGGATGTCCCGACGTGCCGGGCGCGTCCTTCGACCAGAACCAGGCCGAGTCCGTGCCGGTGGACGTCACCGCGAGATCGTACGGACCGCCGAGCCCCGGCGTCAGCGCCGCCGCGGTGAGCGTCGCGGTGTAGTCGGTCTGGAGCGCGGTCGGCGCGGGCACCGTGCCGAGCACCGTCGGGTCGAGCGTGGGACGGGTGTTCCAGGTCACCCCGGTCTCCGTCCAGCTCCCCGTCACACGCTGCACATTGAGCGTGTCGACCGAGTTCGCGATGGCGTCGGAGCTGGTGCGCAGGGTCAGTCGCGCGCTCGTGAGCACCATGCCGCCGGGCGCGGCGGGCAGGTCGAACCGCAGGTACGTGTGGTATGCGGACGTGCCGCGCACCGCGAGCTGCTGGTCCGGGCCGTAATTCGCCGAGGGCGCGCCCGCGTTGACGTAACTGTCCGCCGTCGCGTTGAGCGTCACCGTCGAGGACGTCGGCGCGCCCGGCGTCGTGACGGCCGCCGCGGCCGACTTGGCACTGGTGTTGCCGGGCGCGTCACCCGCCGTGACCTGGTACGCGTACGTGGTGCCGGGTGAGGCGGCGGTGTCGGTGAAGGTCAGCGTCGGGCGGATCCAGAACTTGGAGTCACCGGTGACCGTGCCGACCTGCGTGCCGTCGCGGTAGATCCTGTACGTCAGCGTCGAGTCGTCGAGGTCGAGGCTGGCCTGCCAGCTCACCCGTACCCCGCCGGACACGTTCGCCGCGGTCACCTGGAGCGGTACGGACGGCGCGCGCGTGTCGGGGCCGCTCGGGAAGCGGACCAGGCCCTGCTGGAGCCGGTTGCCGTTGCTGGCGATCCGGGTGAACTCGCCGCCCACCCACAGGTAGTCCGTGCCGCCGCTGGAGGCGGTGGTGAGGGCCCGCGGGCCGATCTTCTCGGTGCCCGCCGGGCCGTCGTCGGTGTCGGGGAACCAGCCCAGCAGCGGCCTCGGGTTGTCGACGGACTCCGCGAGCAGGTGCTGCCGGTCGTTGTTGAGCTGCGGGAACTGCTGCATGCTGGAGCAGTCGTGCGCGTGCGAGCCGCTGTACAGCACGCCCTTGTAGACGGTGACGGCCTGGGTCGCGCCCAGGCAGGTGTCGCGCCAGCGCTGGTTGAGGTCGCTGAAGTTGAGCGCGATGCGGCCGTCGAAGACACCGCCGCCCGTGCCCTCGTTGGCGGTGAAGAAGCCGGTGGCGTCCCTCGTGAGGTCCTGCACGGTGGAGGTCGCCGAGATGAAGCCCGGATAGGTCTTCACATTGGCGCCGGTCGTGGCGTTGACCACGGCCAGCGCGTGCGAATTGACCCCGTTGACGGTGTTGAAGTCGCCGCCGATGACGAGCCTGGTGCCGTCCGGGCTGAGCACCATGGCCTTGCCCGCCTTGTCGGCGTTGGCCGTGAACGGCTTGAGCGCGCCCGTGGTCGTCAGCGCGGCGAAGCGCTGCCGGGGCTGCCCGGCGACGGTGAGGAAATTGCCGCCGATGTACACCGTGTCGTTCGTCGCCACGATGCTGCGGACCTGCGCCGAGACCGACACCTTGAACGTGGTCCTCACGGTGCAGGTGGCGATGTCGATCGCCGCCAGGCTGCTCGACGGAACGCCGTTCACCGAACCGAAGGTGCCCCCCGCGTACAGCGTCGACTCGTCCGGTGAGACGGTCAGCGCCCGAATCGTCGCCGTGCCCGAGCCGACCGTGAAGGACAGCTTGCAGGACGTCGGCGCGCCCGTGGCGGCGTCGAACGCCTGGAAGTTGAGCGCCTGCTGCTCGCCGGTGCCCGCGGCGGCGCCCGGCGGCCGGACGGTGGAGAAGGTGCCGCCCGCGAAGACCACACCGTGCGCCTGGGCCAGCGCCCACACGACGCCGTTGGTCTGCCAGGTCGGCAGGTCGTCCGCGGTCATCGCGACCGGCGCGGTGAGCGCGGACGCGGACTGCGCGGCGGTGAATCCGATCATCGAAGCCGCCGCCAGTGAGAAGGCAGCGGTTATTGCCCCAGCTCTTCGCATGAGCCCCCCTGAGCTCTGTGCTGTTCCCCCAGCGGTCCCAAACGGCCGCAAGATGCGACAAGGTTAACGTTTGGTCCGCTTTGGGGTCAGCCTCCCCGTAACGACTGTTGCACTCCTGTAGCCCAGCGGCCGGGGAGGGGGACACGGCGGGCACGCAGCGGCGCCGCGCCGATTCCGCTTCGGCCGGATCCGGTCCCCGCCGGGCGGTCCCGAAATGTTTCGGTGCGGTGCCAAGAACGACTATGACCCGGCATGACCTGCGGGCACAAGGCCGAGCGGCCCGCGCGGTCCCGGTCGCGACGGTGATGCGCGACACTCCCGCTGGACTCCGGATGTGGCCTGAATGTCACCTCGACGTCCCTCGGGGGCGGCTGTGGGCCGCCGTGGGAGAATCCTCCGATGACTTCTGAGACGACGATCACCGCGGATGCCGCGGGCACGTGGACGCTCGGCGATCTGACCGTCAACCGGATGGGCTTCGGGGCGATGCGGCTGCCGCAGGACGGCAGGGCGTTCGCTCCCGACAGCGGCTCCAGCGACCGCGAGCGCGCGATCGGCGTGCTGCGGCGCGCGGTCGAACTCGGTGTGAACCACATCGACACCGCCGCCTTCTACTTCTCCGCCCTGCGCTCGGCCAACGAGCTGATCAACCGGGCGCTGGCGCCGTACCCCGACGACCTCGTCATCACCACCAAGGTCGGCCCGGGGCGCGACCCTTCGGGCGCCTGGCTGCCCGCCGCGACGCCCGCGCAGTTGCGCGGACAGGTCGAGGAGAATCTGCGGCAGCTCGGCCGGGACCACCTCGACGTGGTCAACTACCGCAATCAGGGCGCGGACTCCATCGCCGAGCACTTCGGCGCGCTCGCCGAACTGCGCGAGCGCGGGCTGATCCGCCACCTCGGGATCTCCAACGTCGGGCCGCGCCACCTCGCCGAGGCCCGCGCCATCGCGCCGGTGGTGTGCGTACAGAACAAGTACGCGCTCGGACTGCCCGGCGAGGACGACGACTTCCTGGACCTGTGCGGTGAACAGGGCGTCGCCTTCGTGCCGTTCTTCGCCATCGCGGGCGCGGGCCGCGAGTCGGGGGCGGGCGCAGCGGAGAGCGAGCAGGTGCTGGCCGCGGCCCGCGCCCACGGCGTGACCGCCGCCCAGATCAGGACCGCCTGGACCCTCCAGCGCGGCCCGCACGTCCTGGCCATCCCCGGCACCGGCAACCCCGACCACCTGGTGGAGAACGTGGCCGCGGGCGCGCTGCGGTTCACCGCCGACGAACTGGCCGCCCTGGACGCGCTGCACCACGGGGGCGCCTGAGGAGCCGAGGTACCCCGGCCGGGGCCGGAGTTGACGCGTGTGCACCGTGGGTCGTCTGTGGAATCGTGTGCCCGCGGTGCCAATTCGCGACGGCTTGCCGAGATCGGATGCCGGGCCGCGCGCGGCTGGCTACCGTCGGTGGAGACGAGTGAGCGCATGGGGGTACGGGGTGACGGGTGTCGAGGCCGCGGTCGGCCATGTCTGCGTGTGGCTCACGTGGCGAGCGAGCGGTGCCGAGCAGCGGCGGCACGACCTGGACGAGGTCCAGGTCGGCGAACTCGACCGGCTGTACTCGCTGGTCCGTGTGCTGCTCGGCGAGGACCCCGCGCTGCGGCTGGCCACCGAGGAGTGCGCCGCCCCTGACGGCGCGGTCACCGAGCGGACCAGGCGCCGCCTGACCGACGCGCTCGACGAGGCCGTCGAGCGGGACGCGGCGCTGGCCACGGCGCTGCGGCAGGCGGTGGACCGGCTGCGGGACCGTCCCTACGGCGGCGGACCGCCGGGCGGCCCGCCCGCCGGGACGACGGCGGCCACCGGTGACGGGATCGCGGTCGGCGGCGACGTCGACGTACGAGCCCGGGACGGGTCCGTGGCGTCGTTACGGATGGGGGACGTACGGATGGGGGACGTACGGATGGAAAACCCTCCTCTGCCGGGTCCGCCCCAGGGCTGAGCGCACCCGGAGCCGTCCCCGCCCCTTTGTCCGCGCCGCCGTACGCACCACCCGCGCCGCCGTACGCACCCGCGCCGGTGGCGCCGCCGCGCGCGCCGGAGCCTTCGGACACCGTCCCGACGCTGCCGATGCTGCCCGCGGCCACCCCGTCGCGGGTCCGCGCCGAGGGCCGGAGCCGCACGGAGGCCGAGGCCCGGCCCCGTACCGACGCCGAGGCCCGGTCCCACGCGGCCCCGGCCCCTGCCCCTTCCGCCGTCACCGCGGCCGGCGGCGGTGTCGCGGCGGGCGTCGCGGGCGACATCCACCAGCACCACCACTGGCATGTCGTGCCGCGCTCGCCGGTCAACTGGCCGGTCAGGGTCGGCGTGGTGCCCCGGTCGGCCGACTGGTTCCAGCACCGGGACGTGATCCACGCCCTGGACACCGCGCTGACCGGCCCCGGCACCGCCGTGGTCTGCCAGGTGCTCACCGGCATGGGCGGCGTCGGCAAGACGCAGCTCGCCGCCCGGCGCGCCCACCACGCCTGGCGGGCGGGCGAGGTCGACCTGCTGATGTGGGTCACGGCCTCGACGCGGCAGGCCGTCATCGACGCGTACGCCGACGCCGCCGCGAGGGTGCTGCACATCGAGCGGGACGAACCGGCGCGCGCCGCGCAGGAGTTCCTGGCCTGGCTGGAGCCCGGCCCCGGCGCGGCGGCCGGACACTGCCGCTGGCTGCTGGTCCTCGACAATGTGACGGACCCCGCCGACCTCACCGGCCTGTGGCCGCCGGACCACCCCCTCGGCCGTACGGTCGTCACCACCCGCAGCCGGGACGCAGCCCTGACCGGCGCGGGCCGCCGCATGGTGACCGTCGGCCTGTTCACCCCGCGGGAGGCGACCGGCTATCTGACGGAGGCGCTCGCCGCGCGCGGCCGGGTGGAGGCGCCCGAGGAGGTCGCGCTGCTCGCCGAGGACCTCGGCAGGCTGCCGCTGGCCCTGTCCCAGGCCGCCGCGTATCTCATCGACGCCGACATCGGCTGCCACGACTACCGCGCGCTGCTGGCGAACCGGGCCCGGCTGGCCGACCTCAGGCCGCCGACCCTGCCCGACGACCAGACCGCGGGCGTGGCCGCCGTCTGGTCGCTGTCGGTGGACCGCGCCGACGCCCGCGGTCCCCGGGGTCTGGCCAGGTCCCTGCTGGAGCTGGCCGCGCTGCTCGACCCGAACGGCATCCCGCAGCCGGTGCTCACCAGCGGGCCGGTCCGCGACCACCTCACCCGCGTCGTACGCCGGGCCGCCCCCGAGCAGTGCCCGGCGCGCGGGATCACCGAGCAGCAGACCGTACGGGCCCTGCGCGATCTGCACGGGCTCAATCTGATCGACCACACCCCGAAGACCGGGCACCGGGCGGTCCGTGTCCACCAGCTCATCCAGCGGGCCGTCCGGGACACGCTCGGCGAGGCGGACCACGACGCGCTGGCCCGTACCGCGGCCGACGCCCTGACCGCGGTCTGGCCGGAGGTCGAGCGCGACACCGACCTCGCGCAGGCGCTGCGCGCCAACACCACGGCGCTGACCGGCAAGGCGGAGAGCGCCCTGCACCGCCCGCACGCGCACGCGCTGCTCTACCGGGTCGGCGAGAGCCTGGGCGTCGCGGGCCAGGTGGCCGCCGCGGCCGGGCATTTCAGGCTGCTGGCCAGGACCACCCACCAGCACCTGGGCCCCGACCACCCCGACACCCTCGCCGCCCGCCACGACCTGGCGTACTGGCGGGGCGCGGCGGGCGACGCGCAGGGCGCGATCAGCGCCTTCCGCGAACTGTTCGCGGACCGGCTGCGGGTGCTCGGCCCCGACCACCCGCACACGCTCACCACCCGCGGCAACATCGCCTACTGGAGCGGCGAGGCGGAGTACGCGCAGGACGCGGAGGACGCCGCCACCGCGCTGGAGGAGCTGCTGGCGGACCGGCTGCGGGTGCTTGGCCCCGACCATCCGGACACGCTCAGCACGCGGCACAACATGGCCCGGCTGCGCGGTCGCGCGGGGGAGACGGCCGAAGCGGCCGAGGGGCTACGGGAGTTGCTGGTCGACATGGTGCGGGTGCTGGGCCAGGACCACCCTGACACCCTGACCACCCGGCACGACCTGGCCTACTGGCAGGGGCGCGCGGGGGACGCCGAGGGCGCGGCGCGCGCCTTCGAGGAGCTGCTGGCCGACGCGGCGCGGGTGCTGGGCCCGGACCATCCGGACACGCTCACCACGCGGCACAACATCGCGCGGCTGCGCGGGCGGGCCGGGGACGTCAGCGGCGCGGCGCGCGCCTTCGAGGAGCTGCTGGCGGACCGGCTCCGCGTGCTGGGCCCGGACCATCCGCACACGCTCACCACCCGGCACAATGTCGCGCGGTTGCGGGGGCGGGCGGGGGACGCGGCAGGCGCGGCGCGCGCCTTCGAGGAGCTGCTGGTCGACATGGAGCGGGTGCTCGGTCCCGAGCACGGCGACACGGTCATCACCCGGCACAACATCGCCTACTGGCGTGAGGAGTCGGAGGTGCTGACCCTGCGCGTCAGGCGCGCCCCGGCGCCGTGAACGACGGTCGCCGCTTCCCGGTACCGCTGAACAGCGGTCGGCGCGCCCCCGCGCAGCACGCGGCCGACCGTGGCGGGAGAAGCGCTCAGCCGACCGTCACCCGTACGCCCGCGCCCGCGATACGGGCCAGCTCGGCGTCCGGCGCCGCGCCGTCGGTCACCAGGTCGTGGATCTCGGCGAGCGGGCAGATCTTGGCGAGCGTGGCCCGGCCGATCTTCGTGTGGTCGGCGACCACGACCGTACGGTCGCTGTTGTCGGCGAAGGCGCGGTCGGTGCCGCCCTCCAACTGGTCGTGCGTGGTGCAGCCGTGGGCCGCGCTGATGCCGTCGACGCCGAGGAAGGCGATGTCGGTGTGGTAGCTGGCCAGGGTCTTCTCGGCGATCGGGCCCACCAGCTCATAACTGGCGTTTCTGGCGTTGCCGCCGATCACGACGAGCGTCACGTGCTTGTGCAGAACCAACTCGGCCGCGATGTTCACGGCGTTGGTGACGACGGTGAGCGGTCCGCGGGCGGCCAGCAGCCGGGCCACCTCCGTCACCGTACTGCCGCCGTTCATGCCGACCACCGCGCCGTCCGGCACCAGGGCCGCCGCCGCCCTCGCGATGGCCTGCTTCTCCGGTCGGCTGCGGCCCGCGCGGTGCTGGAGCGGGACCTCCAGGTCGACCGGGCCGACCGCCGCCCCGCCGTGGGTGCGGCGCAGCAGGTGGAGTTCGCTCAGGTGCTGGAGGTCGCGGCGGACGGTGGCCGTGGAGACGCCGAGCAGCCGGGACAGCTCGTGGACGTCGATGCCGCCCCTGGCGGAGACATGCTCAAGTATGCGCGCATGACGCTCAGTTCTCAGCATGCGTGCAGCATAATGCGCACTCCGATGCGTAAGTGAGCATGATTTGCGCAGAAGAGGGCGGTTGACATGACGAATTCTGCGCGGTTAACTCCTGGCGAACGTCGGAGTTGAGCACCGACGTCAGAGGTACGCCTAGCCGGTGGGCGGCCGTGCGCCGCAAGCCCGGACAAAGTCGCCAGGATCGCTGTCAGCGTCCGAGGCGGGGACGTACCCCCCATCATCAGGAGCTCGATGATGCGCATGAATCGTGTCCGGTCCCGTCGGAGTCTGGCCGCCCTCGCGGCCGTCGCCGCAGTCGTGGCTGTCCCCTCACTCGCTCCCGATTCCGCAGGGGCCGCGCCCCAGTCCGTCTCCCCGCCTCCGGCGCACGCCGGATTCGACTACCAGATCGGGGGCCCCTACACCCCGCCCGCCGGTGTCTCCGTGGTCAGCCGCGACTACACCGCTCCGGCCGCCGCCGGGGTCTACAACATCTGTTACGTCAACGCCTTCCAGGCCCAGGAGGGCGCCGAGGGCCAGTGGGACGCCGACCTGCTGCTGCGGGACTCCAAGGGCGCCGTCGTCAAGGACAAGGACTGGAACGAGGCGATCCTCGACATCCGCACCGCCGACAAGCGGCAGCGGATCGCCGCCAAGGTCAACGGCTGGGTCGACCAGTGCGCGGCCAAGGGCTTCCAGGGCGTCGAACCCGACAACTTCGACACCTACGACCGCTTCTCCGGCTACCTGACCAAGGCCGAGGCCGAGTCGTACATCAAGCTCCTCTCCGCCCACGCGCACTCCAAGAACATGGCGATCGCGCAGAAGAACACCCCGCAACTGTCCGGCGACCGGGTCGCCAACGGCCTGGACTTCGCCGTCGCCGAGGAATGCGCCACGTACAACGAGTGCGGCGACTACACCTCCGGCTTCGGCAACAACGTGATCGTCATCGAGTACACCGCCAAGGGCCTCCAGAAGGCGTGCTCGGGTTACGGCACGAAGCTCAGCGTCGTCCGCCGCGATGTGGACGTCGTACCGCTGGGCACCAGCGGATACGTCCGCCAGACCTGCTGACCCGCTGAACCCGCCGACCGGCTGTTCCGCCCGCCCGGCCGACCACGCCGGCCGTCGGGACCGCCGACCGGCCGCGGCCGGCGCCCGGGGCCGCCCCCCCCCGCGCCCCCCGGCCCCCCCCCCCCCCCCCCCCCCCCCCCCCCCCCCCCCCCCCCCCCCCCCCCCCCCCCCCCCACCAACCCCCACTCGGGGGCGCCGCGAAC